>CANGNZ010000046.1 GCA_947455435.1 Microbacteriaceae bacterium | reverse complement strand
GTTATTGGTTCACCAATAGCGCACTCAAAATCACCTCTGATTCACCTTGCGGCATACATGCAGCTGGGGTTGAACTGGGATTACAGTCGCGCGCAAGTGACAGAGATCGAACTCGGGGCTTTTCTTCAGACAACAGAACTCGACGCCCTAAGCCTGACGATGCCACTTAAACAAGAAGCCTTCGACTTGATTCCCACTACCGATAGGCACGCCATATTGGCGCATTCGGTAAATACTGCAGTGCGCGATGAATCGGGCGCATGGATTGGCTACAACACTGACGTCTTCGGTCTTTCGAAGGCTCTAGCCGATACTGAGTTCACCAACGCTCTAATTCTTGGCTCTGGAGCCACCGCGCGAAACGCAGCGATTGCACTTGCCGAACAGCAACCTGGTGCTTCGATTTCTGTGAGAGCACGCGACCCACAAAAGACCAGCGAACTAATTCGATTCGCCGAGTCAATTGGTTTGCTAGCAGACTCCGCACCAGAAGAAGTGCGAGTGGGTAACTACGATCTGACGATTTCGACACTACCCCCGGGCGCTGACTCACTAAATTGGCTCACCGGTGAACCGAACGGGACGCTGATTGACGTCGCATACAACCCCTGGCCGAGCAAACTTGCCATGCTGTGGCAAAACAGTGGAGGTAACGTTATTAGCGGAATCGAAATGCTGATATGGCAGGCCATCGCTCAGATTAGGATTTTTAGAAACGGCAACGTCGCCGAACCTCTTGAGAATGAAGATGAACTAGCTTCGGTGATGCGTAACGCAGCCTTGGCAGAGGGATAGACGAAGATGCTACGTTGGCTTACCGCTGGGGAATCGCACGGCCCCGAACTCGTTGCAATCGTGGAGGGAATGCCTGCCGGTATTGAAATCTCGACGGCCGACGTGCAAGAGGCACTAGCCCGTCGCCGGTTGGGCTTCGGTCGCGGAGCCCGCATGAAGTTTGAAAAGGATGTCGTCTCACTCTCTGGTGGCGTAAGGCACGGCCTAACCATTGGTGGCCCGGTAGCAATCACGATTCAGAACTCCGAGTGGCCAAAGTGGCAAGAGGTAATGGCTTCTGACAAGCCAGAGTCACCTCTCGAGGGCGCTCGCGCCGAGAAATTAACCCGGCCACGACCCGGCCACGCAGACTTCACTGGCATGCAGAAGTATGGCTTCGATGAGGCAAGGCCCGTTCTTGAACGCGCAAGCGCACGAGAGACTGCAGCGCGCGTGGCGCTTGGTGCAGTGGCTAGCTCCTTCTTGAAGACTCTAGGCATCGAGTTGGTTACTCATACAGTTGCAATTGGAAAGGTTTTTGCACCGCCTTCGACCCCTCTACCGAGCCCAAAACACGTCGACCAAATCGATGAAGACCCGTTACGTTGCTTTGACAGTGCAACATCCGTGGCAATGGTTGCCGAGGTTGAGGCTGCGCACAAGGATGGCGACACCCTAGGCGGCGTTGTCGAAACTCTTGTTTATGGCATGCCGCCAGGAGTTGGCAGTTACGTTCACTGGGATCGACGACTAGATTCACAGCTTGCCGGTGCCCTAATGGGAATTCAGGCCATCAAGGGTGTAGAGGTTGGCGACGGCTTTGAAACAGCTAAGCGTCGCGGCTCCGCCGCTCACGACGAGATCGTGCGCGAAGGGGGAGTCGTTAGCCGAAGCACCGACCGCGCTGGGGGCATCGAAGGTGGCATGTCGAACGGTGAGATTCTTCGCGTCCGTGCGGCAATGAAGCCAATTAGCACTGTTCCCCGCGCCTTGGCGACGATCGACACAAACACCGGCGAAGCAACCACTGCTCATCATCAGCGTTCGGATGTTTGCGCTGTTCCGGCCGCCGGTGTTGTTGCTGAGGCCATGGTCGCACTGGTTGTAGCGAACGCAGTTCTTGAGAAATTCGGTGGCGATTCGGTCGCAGAAACTAAACGAAACCTCGATTCATACCTCGCCTCGATTCCAGAAACCTTGCGTTCACACATCGAACGGCCGTAGCGTGGTTGCCATTGTTCTCGTCGGACCCATGGGTGTCGGTAAAACGACCATTGGAAAAAAACTGGGAAAGGCGCTCGGTCTAGAGTTCATCGATACCGACCAGGTTTTCGTCAAGGCACATGGTGAAATCGCAGCGTTTTTTGAATCGACGGGTGAGGCAAGTTTTCGAGAAATCGAAGAGTCCATCGTTGCAGATGCAATCTCAAAAAATTCAGTTGTTGCGACCGGCGGCGGAGCGGTGCTGAGCCAAAGGACGCGAACACTCCTAGCTTCGGCGTTTGTGGTCTATCTATCAACCGATGGGCGGCACATGGCTTCGCGCCTAAGCGGTGGTGGTAGGCCTCTCTTGAAGAATGGCCTGAGCGACTGGAGACGCATCTACGAAAGCCGAAAACCTCTATATCTTGAGGTTGCGAATCTGCAGGTCGACACCTCGGCAACCCCACTTTTTTCTATAATCGAGCAAATCAAAGAAGGCATAGCTAAAGATGAGCGTTTTTAAGACGATTCAAGTTGGTGGAGATTCGCCGTACAACGTTGTTGTCGGAAGGCACCTGCTAGCCGAGGTGGCTTCGGGACTACGCGACAACGTCAAGCAGATACTCATAGTCCACCCGATTTCGCTATCAGCTAGCGCAGACCTTCTAGCCGAGTCATTGCGTGAAGCCGGTTACGTGGCCCTGCAAGCTGGGGTCGAAGATGGCGAAGCAGCAAAGAGAATCGAAGTCGCAGCCTGGTGTTGGGGAATCATGGGCCAAGCAGATTTCACACGCTCCGACGCCGTAATTGGTTTTGGCGGGGGATCGACAACCGACCTAGCCGGCTTCGTTGCTTCAACTTGGCTCAGGGGAGTGCAACTAATTCAAGTTCCGACCACTCTTCTTGGAATGGTCGACGCTGCCATAGGTGGTAAGACAGGAGTCAACACGGCCGAAGGTAAAAACCTGGTCGGAACCTTTTACGCACCAACCAAGGTTGTTTGCGATCTTGAAACACTCAACACACTCCCACGCAACGAACTCCTTGCTGGATATGGCGAAATCGTTAAATACGGATTCATAGCAGACGAGAGGATCCTCGAATTGCTAGAGGAGGATCTCGATGCCGCAACCGACGTGGCGGCCGAGTCTTTTGCTGAATTGATTTACCGATCAATTGCCATCAAGGCCCGAGTTGTAACCAATGATTTCAAAGAGTCGAGTGAACGCGAAATACTCAACTACGGCCACACTCTTGGGCACGCGATTGAACTTCTAGAACGGTACCAATGGCGCCACGGAGCAGCAGTATCAGTTGGAATGATGTTTGTGGCCGAACTTGCACGTTTGCAAGGGTTGGTTACTGACGAGCTGGTCGACAGGCAGAAGAGAATCCTCTCTGCCATTGGGTTGCCGACTACGTATAAGGCCGATAAGTGGGACCAACTGTTGGCAGCCATGCAGCGCGATAAAAAGTCGCGCGCGGGCACCTTGCGGTTCGTCGTTCTCGAAGGCGTTGGTAAACCAAGAATCCTGAGCGCGCCTACCAACGAGTTGCTATTCACTGCCTACCAAGAAATCTGTGAGTAACCTAGTCAGATGAGTAAGTTACTGGTTTTGAACGGACCCAACCTGGGGCGTCTTGGCTCACGTGAACCCGAGGTTTACGGTTCGGCCAACTTTGCCGAGTTGACGGACCGTGTCGTTACCGCAGCAAAGGCTGCGGGTTTTGAGGCGGATGTGCGCCAGACTAACGACGAAGCCGAACTGGTTAGTTGGTTGCACGAGGCAGTTGACCAACAAAACAATGTGATCATCAACCCGGCTGCCTTCACTCACTATTCCTATGCACTGCGCGACGCAGCAGCCTTGGTAACTAAGGCTGGCCTGAAACTAATTGAGGTTCACATTTCGAACCCGCATACGCGTGAAGAGTTTCGTCACAATTCGGTGATCAGTGCCATCGCCACAGGCGTAATCGCTGGCTTCGGTGTCGAGTCTTACGTCCTCGCCATCAAGGCTCTCTAGTAAACTCTTTTAGTAATCCCAACGACAAGTAAGGCACGATTGTGGCAACCTCAAACGACCTCAAGAACGGTCTAGTTCTCAACATCGAAGGACAGCTTTGGACTGTCATCGAGTTCCAGCACGTAAAACCGGGCAAGGGCCCTGCATTCGTGCGCACCAAGCTAAAGAACGTTCTAACCGGCAAAGTCGTCGACAAGACTTTCAACGCTGGTGTCAAGGTTGAAACCGCAAACGTGGACAAGCGCGACATGACCTACCTTTACAGCGATGGCGACGGCTACGTCTTCATGGACAAAGACAACTACGACCAGGTGACCCTGAGCGAAGCCGTTGTGGGCGATGCAACCAACTACATGCTTGAGAACCAGGACGCCGTTGTGGCAATGTACGAAGGCAACCCAATCTATGTGGAGCTACCAGCATCGGTAGTTCTCGAGGTTACCTACACCGAACCTGGCCTTCAGGGCGACCGCTCATCTGGTGGCACCAAGCCTGCGACAGTAGAAACCGGCCTAGCCATTCAGGTTCCTTTGTTCCTCGAGCAGGGCACAAAGGTCAAGATTGACACTCGCACCGGCGATTACCTCGGCCGCGTCAACGACTAGTGAGCGCAAGAACTAAAGCACGCAAGCGCGCAGTTGACGCTCTTTTCGCAGCGGATCTACGTACCGAGCACCCTGCAGCACTACTCGACGAGACCTACAAGCAGGTTGAAGACCGCCAGAACCAAGGTGCGATCTTTGACTACGCACGGACTCTCGTTGATGGAGTTGTAGACCACCAGGGCGAAATTGACACTCTGCTGGAGACTTACTCGGAGGGTTGGACTTTAGAACGCATGCCAAACGTTGACCGCTCGATTCTGCGCGTTGCTGTTTGGGAAATCGTCTACAACGACGAGCTTCCGGACGCCGTAGCAATCGACGAGGCAGTTGATTTGGCCAAGGACTATTCGACCGACGCCTCAGGAGCCTTCGTTAATGGTCTTCTGACACGAATCAGCGGCACCAAAAAGGCCTTATAGCTTTCTGCTACACTGTTACAAACATCCTTTAAAGGGCGTCCTGTGAGGCGCAGAAGGAGGTGGGCGTGTCTTCACGCACCGTCTTATCGGGCAGCGATATCGATCGCGCTGTTACCCGTATTGCCCATGAAATCGTTGAATCCAACCAGGGCACTTCAAATCTCGTTCTTTTAGGTATTCCAACTCGCGGAGTAATGCTCGCCGAGCGCATTGCGGCTGTGCTTGAGCGTAGCTACCCAGATTTCGACGCAGCCAAAGCTCTAGGTCGCCTCGACATCACAATGTTCAGAGATGATCTGTCGACCAACCCGACCAGAGAGATCACTGAAACGCTGATCCCGGCCGGAGGAGTCGCAGACAAGGTAGTTGTTCTAGTTGATGATGTCCTGTTCAGCGGGCGCACCATCCGTGCTGCTCTCGACGCGCTAGGTGAGTTTGGTAGACCCCGAGCAGTTCGCCTAGCTGTTCTAGTCGACCGAGGTCACAGAGAACTGCCGATTCGTGCCGACTTTGTGGGTAAAAACTTGCCAACCTCTGTTGCAGAGCGAATTCGCGTGCAGCTTAGCGAAACAGATAACGACAATTCGGTGGTGATCGAAGGATGAAGCACTTACTAAGCGCCGGCGACCTGAACCTAGAAAAGGCAATTACCATCTTGGACACTGCAATCCAGATGGAGCAGGTTAACTCGCGCGACATAAAAAAGTTGCCAACACTGCGCGGCAAAACTGTCGTGAACCTGTTCTTCGAGGATTCGACCCGCACCCGGACATCCTTTGAAATCGCCGCCAAGCGACTTTCGGCCGACGTTATCAATTTTTCGGCCAAGGGCTCGAGCGTCTCGAAGGGTGAAAGCCTCAAAGACACTGCTCAGACCCTCGAAGCAATGGGCGCTAATGGCGTAATCATTCGCCACCCAGCTTCGGGCGCTGCAACCACCCTGGCATCAAGCGGTTGGATTGACTCGGCAATCGTCAACGCCGGTGACGGCACCCACGAACACCCTACCCAGGCGCTTCTCGATGCGTACACGATTCGACAGAAACTGCGCGGCAACGAACCAGGTAGTGATCTTGCCGGGCTCAAAGTCGCAATTGTCGGCGACATCGCACATTCGAGAGTTGCGCGGAGCAACCTGCTACTTCTAAAGACGTTGGGAGCTGAGGTTTACCTAGTTGCCCCAGCAACGCTTTTGCCGGCGGCTCTCGCATCGCAGGCTAAGGCTCATTTTTACTCACTCGACCAAGCTATTTCTGAAGTAGATTTCGATGCCATCATGATGCTTCGAGTGCAGAGCGAACGCATGACTGCGAGTTTCTTCCCTTCGGAACGCGAATATGCGCGCATCTGGGGTCTGAACGGTGACAGGTTGGCAAAACTGAACCCAAAGACGATTGTGATGCACCCAGGCCCAATGAACCGCGGGCTAGAGATTGACGCCAAGGCTGCAGACTCACAGAACTCGGTGATCCTGGCCCAGGTTGCCAACGGCGTGAGCGTTCGAATGGCCGTGCTCTACCACTTACTAGCAGGAGGCTCCGAAATTGAGTAACTTCACACTTATCGGCGCGACACTAGCCGACGGTTCTAAAGCCAACATCGAAGTAAAAGACGGAATCATCACCGCAATCGGCGCTGACAAGAGCGGTGAATCAATTGATGCATCAGGACTAGTCGCACTGCCCGGATTTGTTGACCTACACACGCACCTTCGCGAACCAGGCTTTGAACAGTCAGAGACAGTGAAGACGGGCTCGCAAGCCGCAGCCATGGGCGGCTACACCGCAGTTCATGCGATGGCCAACACCCACCCCGTAGCCGACACCGCAGGTGTGGTTGAGCAAGTCAAAGCTCTTGGTGACGAAGCAGGCTATGTTCAGGTGCAGCCGATTGGCGCGGTGACCGTAGGCCTCGAAGGCAAGCAACTTGCGGAACTTGGCGCTATGGCAGATTCAAAGGCGCAGGTTCGTGTATTTAGCGATGACGGCAAATGCGTCCACGACCCACTACTTATGAGGCGAGCACTGGCATACGTAAAGAACTTCGGGGGAGTGATCGCTCAGCACGCTCAAGAGCCGCGCTTAACCGAGAACTCGCAGATGAATGAGGGCGCCGTTTCTACCGAACTTGGCCTAGCTGGTTGGCCTGCGGTTGCCGAAGAGTCAATCATCGCTCGCGATGTCTTGCTTGCCGAAGCGGCCGGTAGCCGAATTCACATTTGCCACCTATCTACCGAGGGTTCGGTCGAGATCATCCGCTGGGCCAAGGCTCGAGGCATCAACGTGACGGCCGAAGTAACCCCTCACCACCTGCTTCTCACCGACGAGCTCGCTCGCGGGTACGACCCAGTGTTTAAGGTCAACCCACCGCTTCGCACACATAAAGATGTTTTGGCTCTCCGTGTGGCTCTCGCCGACGGAACCATCGACATCGTGGCGACTGACCACGCCCCGCACCCCGAAGAAGCTAAAGACTGCGAATGGAACGCCGCCGCCTTTGGAATGCTTGGGCTGGAAACGGCCGCTTCGATTGCACAAAGCGTTTTAGTTGACTCTGGAATCAGCACCTGGCAACGATTCGTTGAAGTCATGTCTGCGAAGCCGGCAGAGATCTCGGGCATCAAAGGTCAAGGTCGCCCACTCGCAGTTGGTGAACCCGCAAACATTGCGCTGATTGACCCGAGTGCCCAGCGCGTGATTCAGGGTGGCGGCGCTAGCAAGAGCGAAAACCAGCCATACAACGGCATGACCCTACCTGGTCGAGTTGTCCACACGATTTATCGCGGCGTTTTTACTGTTCGCGACAGCAAGCTAGTTGAAAGAGGTTAGTGATGAGTAGAGCAATTTTGGTTCTAGAAGACGGCAAGGT
>CANGNZ010000045.1 GCA_947455435.1 Microbacteriaceae bacterium | reverse complement strand
GGCCAGTTGACCAGCGGTGGCAGTGTCACAAACGCTCTGGTTTACAGCCCGCTGCTAACCAAGGCAGAGCCTTGGCGAATGCTAACCGCTGGATTCTTGCATAGCGAGAGTTCGTTCATGCACATCGCCTTGAACATGTATTCGCTTTACATCCTCGGCTCGGTGCTTGAGCCAATACTTGGCAAAGCTCGATTCTTGGCGCTCTACATGCTCTCGATTTTTGGCGGCTCTGTGGCCGTCTTGCTTCTCGACGCCCCAAACAGCTTTGTTTTGGGCGCGTCTGGTGGCATCTTTGGCCTCATGGGCGCCTACTTCATCATTCTTAGAAGCCTTGGCCAAAGCGGTGGCCAGGTAACCGCAATCATCGGTTTTAACCTGATCATCGGCTTTTTGCCGGGCATGAACATTGCCTGGCAGGCACACGTTGGTGGCTTGGTGATTGGCGGCTTGGTTGCATACGTTTACGCGCGAACGCGAAACTCGAGTGACAAGGCAAAGCAACAACTTCTTATAGGTGCAATTGCCTCGGGCTTGCTTGCCCTAACGATTTATGGAGCCTCGCTCTTGCCGGTAATCGGCTAAACAGCTACTTCCAGCGAGTAGTCATGGCGAAACCGACCATGACCAAACCGAAGCCAATCAAGATGTTTGCGTCTTTGAGGTTGAAACCTGGGAATGCCGAACCTAGCGGTAGTGCACCTTGGGTTACGTAGTAGGCAACCATCCAGAAGAGACCGAGCAGAAAAAAGCCGAACATGATCGGCTTAAACCAAACTGGGTTTGGCAGGTCGTCACGGTTGGCCTTGTTGGCCTTTTCGCGAACAATCTTTGCAGGCTTGGCTGGCTTCAACTTGCGGTTGCTTTTTTCAGACATGCGGCAATTCTAAACCAAGTTAGGCTTAACTCCTGATGACTAAGGTTCTTGTACTCGACAACTACGACTCGTTCGTTTACACCCTCAACGGCTACCTGCAGCAGCTCGGCGCCGAAACTGAGGTGTTGCGTAACGACGTCGTTAGCGAGTCTGAGCTAGGTGAGCTCATTAGTCGATTCGATGCGGTTCTAATTTCACCAGGCCCGGGCACTCCAGCAGACGCCGGTCTCTCGATTGCCACCGTGAAGTACGCCCTAGCTAACGATGTGCCAGTGTTTGGCGTGTGCCTGGGTCACCAGGCAATTGCCGAAGCACTGGGCGCGACAGTCTCGCAAGCCGAAGAGCTAATGCACGGCAAAACCTCTTTGGTCGAACACGATTCAAGTCTCATTTACCGCGACGTCCCGCAGCCCTTCACCGCAACGCGTTACCACTCACTCGCTGTAGTGAATTCGACGGTTCCGGAAGACCTAATCGTGACAAGTCGAACAGCCGGTGGTGTGATCATGGGGTTGCAGCACGCGTCCAAGAAAATTTACGGCGTTCAGTTTCACCCCGAGAGCGTGCTCACGCAGGGTGGCTACCAGATGCTAGGCAATTGGCTCGAATCGATCGGGCTCAAAGGCGCTGCAGAGCGCGCAAAGGGCCTGAGCCCGCTGGTCAACCTGTAACTACTGGGTGCAGCCTACGTAAATCGTTATTGGCGAGCCGGCGTCAACCAAGCCCGCCGGAATCGACTGCTTGAGAACGATCACACCTAGCGGCGCTGCACCATTTGGGCAGGCTGGGTCGGCGGCAACATCAACGACAAGACCCACATCGGGGCCCTGCAGGATACGTTTGGCATCGCTCAGACTCTTGTTAGTCACGTCAGGAACCATGACCTGACCGTTTGATATCAACAGATTCACGACAGAACCCTGAGCCACCTGAAGGCCGGAGGCTGGGTCGGTTGAGATGACTTGGCCCTTTAGCACCGTCGGGCTGTTGCCTTCGGTGATTGTGCCAAGAGTCAGATGAGCGTTTTCTAGTGCCAGCTGCGCCTCGGCCTCTGTCATCCCCGCAACGTTAGGCACCGGGGTTTGCGTCTTGCCTGAAGAAACGTAAAGCGTGATCATCGTGCCGTCGGCAACTTTGGTGCCGGCAGGTGGGTCGGTGCGAATAACGGAGTCTGGGTCGATTGTGTCGCTGACCTCAAACTGTTCAGAAACTACAAGGTTCTGAGTCGCCAACTTTGCCTTGGCGTCGGCGAAGGTCATGCCGGTCACATCGAAGACCGCGTTGCCGCCCGCGGTTGGGTGAAAATTGGTCAGCCCGCCGCCGCCAAAGGCGAGAAGCCAAACGAGAAGACCAACAAGAACCACTGAGACGCCTGAGCCGATACCCCACAGTAGGCCGGGTGACGGCTTCTGGTTGGCGGTTTTAACCTTGACCGGCTTGAACTCTTCGCCAGCCTCGATTGTCTCGAACTCGACACCCAAGGTTGCGAAAGGGTTGGTGTCGGTTGTCGGGGTGAAGGCTTCGGTAGGTGCGGCAACCGGCGACTCTTTAGGTTCTTCGGCCGGGGTCTCGGCAACGGGTGCGCTGAAGAAGTCCTCAGAGAGCAGGTCTTCGAAACTTGGTGCCTCTTCAACCGGCGCTGGCTCTTCGATTACCACAGGGGTCGCCGCGGTGATAGGAGCTAGGCTCGCGGCGAGCAGGTGTTCGCGAAACTCTTCGGCGCTTTGGAATCGCTCGTTGCGATCTTTGGCAAGCGCGTGCAAAACGACTTGGTCGAGCGCAGCCGAAAGTTCTGGGTTGTAAACCGATGGCGGGGTCACCGCTTCGCTTACGTGCTGGTAGGCAACCGAAACCGCCGTTTCGCCGGTGAAAGGCGGGCGCCCGGCGAGCATTTCGTAAAGCACAACGCCTGTGGAGTAGAGGTCTGTGCGGGCGTCAACCGATTCGCCGCGAGCCTGCTCCGGCGAGAAGTACTGCGCGGTGCCAACAATTCCAGTGGTGTGTGCCTGAGTGGCAGAACCGTCGCTCATTGTGCGAGCAATGCCAAAGTCCATGACTTTCACCAAGCCGGTGTCGGTGATCATGATATTGGCTGATTTGATGTCGCGGTGAATGATGCCCGCTTTGTGCGAGAACTCTAGTGCGGTGAGGATTCCCTCTGCGTAACCGATGGCTTCTGGGGTGCCGATGCGGCGTTCGTGCATCAGGTCTCGAAGGAGTGTGCCACGAACGTATTCCATGACGATGTATGGGGTGCGACGTTCGGTGCCGTTGTCGTCGATGCTCGACTCTTCGCCGGTGTCGTAAACACGGACGATCGTTGGGTGAGCCATGCGGGCAGAAGCCTGGGCTTCTTCGCGAAAGCGCGACTCGAAGCTCGGGTCGGCAGCAAGGTCGGCCTTGAGCAGTTTGATCGCTACCTTGCGACCGAGAATCGTGTCGGTGCCCTCGTATACATCGGCCATGCCACCGCGGCCAATCAAGCTACCTAGGGTGTAACGACCCGCAATCACGCGCTGGTTTTCAGACAAAACGTTGCTCCATCTCTTGGTTCAAGTGTAAAACCCGCAACTAACCAACCGGGTCGACCGCTGGCGCGGTTTCGGCGTAGTAGGTGAGGTTGATTGTGGTGCCCTCAGGCATGGTGCCGAGTGGCATTGCTTCGTAGATTGTGTTGATCTTTGGGTCGCCAGTTTGCAGAGCGGTTCCTTCAACCAGGTTCACGAAGAGCCCCTTGGCTTCGAGGGCGACTTTCACCTCGTCCTTGTTGAGCCCAAGTACTTCGCTTGAGAGAACAACAACGTCGCTAGGTACCGTTGGCGTTGCACTGGCTGACGGTGAGCTGCTCGGAGTTTGGCTGGCTGAGTTTGTTGGGCTAGCGCTTGGCGTTGGTGCTGGGTTTTGCTTGGTGGCCATTGCGAAGATCAAAACCGACGCTGTCACGATTAGGGCAACGATGAGTGCAATCCAAGGCCAGAGCAGTGCAGGCTTTTCTGGCTCGCTGATCTCGATGGCCGTTGTCTCGGTCGGGTCTTCTGGCAACACCGGGATAACGCGAGTGTTTGCCCTGCCCTTGGCAGGCTTGCCAAGTAGTTCTTCGGCTCTTTGGGCTAGCTCGAGTGCGCTCGAAACGCGCTCGGACGGTCTCTTCTGCAGGCAATCAAAAATTAGGGTGCGAATCGACTCATCGATCGACTCGTCTAGGGGCGGCGGAGGTTCGTTGATTTGGGCAAGGGCGATAGCCATTTGGGTTTCACCGCTAAACGGGCGCTTGCCGCTGATTGCCTCGTAGGCAACCACTCCAAGCGAATAAACATCGGTTGAAGGAGTTGCCGGTTTGCCAGTGGCTTGTTCTGGAGCCAGATATTGAACCGTACCCATTACCTGCCCGGTTGCGGTGAGCGAAACCTGGTCAGCAACACGAGCAATGCCGAAGTCGGTGATCTTAACCTCACCTGTCGGGGTAATTAATAGGTTGCCTGGCTTGATGTCGCGGTGGACCAACCCCGCCTCATGGGCTTCGTGGAGCGCGCGTGCGGTTTGGGCAACAATGTCGAGTACTCGGTTTGGCGCAAGCGACTTCTCTTTTTCGAGAATGGTTGCGAGCGATTCCCCAGGCACTAGCTCCATAACTAAGTAGGCGTTACCGGAGTCTTCACCGTAGTCGTAGACGTCTGCGATGCCTTCGTGGTTTACCTTGGCCGCGTGCCGAGCCTCTGTTCTGAAGCGCTCAAGGAAGCCGGGGTCGCCCATGTATTCGGGTTTCAAAATCTTGATCGCGACACTGCGCAGGATTACGTCGTCCTTGGCCTCCCAAACCTCACCCATACCGCCGATGGCGATGCGTTTTACGAGGCGGTAACGCCCGCCATAGATCATGTCTACTTCTGGCTTCACTTGCGCAACACCGCCTCCATGACCTTGCGCGCGATTGGTGCGGCGAGAGTGTTGCCGCGACCGTTTTGGCCCATGCCACCGCCATCTGCAATCACGACTGCCACCGCGACCTTAGGGTTTTTGGCCGGTGCGAAACCGGTGAACCAGAGGGTGTATGGAGCATTGGTTCCGTTTTGAGCCGTGCCAGTCTTGCCAGCAACCTCGACACCGGGAATCTTGCCGTTACCGCTCACGCCGCTGTTTACCGCGGCAACCATCATCTCGGTTAGCTTGGTTGCCGTCGATTTGCTGATCGGGTTGGAAAAAATTGAAGGGGTAGTTTTGGCAAGTTGAGCGAGGTTTGATGAAAGCACCTGGCGAATTAGGTTCGGTTGCATCAGGGTTCCACCGTTTGCGATTGCCGCCGCTACCATGGCAATTTGCAGCGGGGTCACGCGCACGTCGTATTGACCAAAGGCAGTTAGGGCAGTCTGGGCGGCGTCGAGATTGGTTGGGTAAACGCTCGGGGTTGCAACGAGCGGGAGTCTGATTGACTTACCAAAACCGAAGGCGGCGGCCATATCGGCGATCTTGTTCTGCCCAAGCTTTATGCCAACCTGTGCGAACGGAATGTTGCAAGAGAGTTTGAGGGCGTCTGCCAAGCTAACCGTGTAGCCACCACCGCATTTGCCTTCACCAGAGTTTTGGATCTGCGTGCTGGTGCCCGGAAGCGTGAAACGGCTCGGGTTCGGGATCTTGGTTTGTGGGGTGTAGTCGCCGTTTTCGATTGCAGCAGCCGAAACTACCAACTTAAACACCGAACCAGGGGCATAGAGGCTACCGCTGATTGCCTTATCGATTAGCGGGTCGCCTTTGGCGTTCAGAAGTTTTTGGTAATTGGCACCAGAGAGCTTTCCGTCGTGAACGGCCAACTTGTTCGCATCGAATCCCGGGGTAGAAACCATTGCCAAGATGTTTCCGGTGCTCGGGTCGATCGCTACGACAGCCCCTGTCAAACCGCCGAGAGCGTCGTAGGCAACTTTTTGCACCTTAGGGTCGATTGTCAGCTCAACCGAACCACCGGTGACAGGGTTGCCAGAGAACAGTGCATTGATTTGCTCGAAGAATTGCGACGAGTTCTTGCCCGTTAGGTAGTCGTTGCTTGCACTCTCGATACCGGTTGCGCCCTGGTAGAGACTGTAGAAGCCGGTCACTGCGGAGTAGAGCTTGCCAGCGTATTTGCGCTGGTATGAGTAGCCGTCCTTGCTTGGTAGCGATTGCGCCACCGGTTGCCCATTAACCAAGATCGCGCCTCGCTTGATCTTGTAGGTGTCATAAACCGGGCGAACGTTTCGTGAGTCATTGTTCAGGGTGTCTGAGCTCATCACCTGAATCACCGTCGCCGAAACCAGTAGCGAAAGAAACATCGTGAAAATGGTCGCGCTCACGCGTCTTAGCTGTTTTCTCATGCGGCCTCGGTTCTGACGGAGTCCGAAATGCGAAGCAACAACCCGATAATGATCCAGTTGGCGAGCAGGCTCGAACCACCGGCCGCGAGTAGCGGTGTGGTTAGGCCGGTTAGCGGAACAACTCGGGTGACCCCACCGATAACGATGAAGCACTGGAGGGCAATAACGAATGAGAGGCCAACCGCGAGCAGTCTGCTGAAATCGTCGGTGTGGTTGACGGCGATGCGAATGCCTCGAGCAACAAACAAGATGTAGACGGCAAAGACGGCGAACAACCCGATGAGGCCGAGCTCTTCACCAATCGAGGTGACGATGAAGTCGCTTTCGGCTAGCGGAACAAGTTGAGGGATTCCTCCACCCAAACCGGTTCCGGTCAACCCGCCGTGCGCTAAGCCAAATAAACCTTGAACGAGCTGGTACGAACCACCCACCGCGTTGTAGTGCGCGTTGTCGAACGGGTTCAGCCACGAGTCGATGCGGCCTTGCACATAGCCACCGAGCTGCGCGACCAGGAGACCGCTAACCACAAACATTCCAAGACCAACGGCAACATAAATTGCCCGACCGGTAGCTGTGTAGATCATCACCAAAAACAGACCAAAGAACAGCAACGAGGTGCCGAGATCTTTTTCGAGCACCAGGACGATGATGCTGGCTACCCAGAAAACCAAGATCGGGCCAAGCTCACGGGCTCTGGGCAACTGAACGCCGATGATTTTGCGACCGGTCACCGAGAGTGAGTCTTTGCGCTGAACCAAGTAGCCGGCGAAGAACACCGTCAACGCAATCTTTGCCAACTCGCCTGGCTGAAAAGTGAAGTTGCCGATGCCAATCCAAAGTGATGCTCCGTTGATACGTCGCCCGATAAAAGGCACGACGGGCAGAATCAGCAGCCCGAGACCGATTGCGCCGGAGACGTAGACGTACTTTCGCAAAAAGAGGTGGTTTGGCACGTAAAGAACAACGGCTGCAGCAGCGGCTATTGCAACGACTGTCCAGATGACCTGCTTGAAAGCAAAAAGGTCGGTGCCGCCGTCGGCGATTTTCGCAAGGTCGAGGCGGTAAATCATCGCGACGCCAAGCCCGTTTAAGAGCACTGCCAATGGCAAAATCAGCGAGTCAGCGTTTCGAGCCTTCAACCGCAAGATCAGGTGAATAACAAAAGCCGCCCCCGCGATCGGGGCCCAATAGGTCATGAAGTCGCTGTTGATCGTCGCGAGAACGCTCAACTGAATCTGGGCGATTTCGAAAGCGTTCACTCCTAGAGCAAAAAGCAGCAGCAGTGCTTCAATGTTTCGATTGCGCGGAATCACTCGCGCGATACTGAGCGACCTAGCCATTCGCGGCCGCCTTCAAAATCTCTCCGATGATTCGGTTGGCGTCTTCGACCGAGGTGGCGAAGATCGAGTTGTGAACCTGCCCCTGCTGATATGCCGGTAGGTCGGCAACCGAGTATTTGGTTTCTTGGTAAACATGCGAGAACTTGATCGGGCCAAGCTGCTCGCGAATTCCCTTAAAGATCGCGATGTGCCCGTTGCTTTCGGCAACAAAGTATTTGGTCTGGGTGTACTGGTATCCGAAGTAGAGGCCGCCGCCAACCGCTGCAACCAAAACTAGGACAGTTGCCAACTGGCGCAGGCGACGCCAGCGAAGCTTTTTAACGGTCTCGCGCTGAAACTTGTTTAGCAAAGCCTCAGATTCGGGCTGAAAGTCGGTGGCCTCTT
>CANGNZ010000044.1 GCA_947455435.1 Microbacteriaceae bacterium | reverse complement strand
GTAAGCGATGGTCGGGCTGCCGACTATGTAGAGCTTGCCAAGGTTTATTAGGTTTGAAGCCGATGTGAGTTTTTTACCCGAAATTGTCGCTGTCTCTTTTGCCTGGAGGGTTCCTGTTGACTGTTTGGCGGTCACCTTATAGGTTGCGCCAGTTGCGCCGGCGATGACCTTGCCGTTGAAGTACCAGGCCGTTGCGACTTTGCCTGCGGGGCTGAACTTCGCGTGAACCAATCGGACGGTTGTGCCAACGGTCGCGTAGGTGCTGATGCTGGGCGGCGTGACTACCTTGGGTGCGACCGCCGAATTGGCCGACTGCCCGATCAGCAGAAACGAAACTGCGGCTAAAAGCGCGAGCCCTTTGCGAATCATTGGTTTCCTTTACAAACGTTCAAGGGTGAGATTCTCGCGAATCCCACCCTTGAACAAATTGGTTTGTTAGCCGATCTTGGTTGCAGTTGACTTGCTCAACGACAGACCAACACCTGCTGGGTTGGTAGCGGTTACTAGGACTCGGAGATACTTGCCCTTGTCGGCCGCTACAACCTTGTGGGTTGAGGTGGTTGCACCTGCAATTACCGAGCACTTAGCCGAAGCGGCTGGTGCGGCGGTGGTGGCTGTTTTACCAATCACGGTGCAGCGGTACCACTTGTAGGTGTAGGCGATGGTTGCGGTGCCTGACCAGGTGCCGTTCTTAGCGGTAAGGACCTTGCCGACCTTTGCGGTGCCGGTGATCGAAGCTGCAACGCTGCGAGTAGGTGCCTTGAAGGTGCCGAAGAAGTGGAACTCGGTCATGTCAGCGTGGTCTGCACCAGCGGTTACCTCTGGGTAGATCTGACTGAAGACACCGCCGGTGGTTGGAACTGCGGTGGTGAGGGTTGCTGGCACTGGCTCGCCAACGGTGTCGGTGTTGTGCATGTTGAAGAACACGTTTCCGAAGCCGTCGGTGGTGCCTGTCCAGAGAGCCTGGTCGAAGTTGCCGTTTGCCGAGTTGTCTTTGGTCGAGTCGGTTGGAGTGGTTCCGTCGGTCATGTGTGCGTTCGATGCCGAGTGCGCCTTGTTCACGTGCAAGGTGACGGTGGCATTGCGAAGGGCTTCGCCGTTGTCATCGGTTACGTGGTAGGCCAAGGTGTTGGTGCTACCGACTGGCAAGTAGGCCTGTCGCACACCGATGCCAGCTGGGTACCAGCTGTTCTGAACACTGAACAGGTTTTCTAGGTCGGTGCGGTGAATCGAGTTGGTGTCGTTCAATACAGGCAGAACCTGACGAATGGTCGGGTTGGTAACCGGCGCTGGGTCGCTCGACGCTGGGTCGTAGTAGTGAATCTCTGAGATGACGGTGTGGTCGTCTTTCTCCTGAGCGCCGGTGATGTATGGCAGAACCTGGCAGTGGATGTCATCTAGACCATCTAGCGAGATTACCGGTGCGTCGGTGAAGTGTGCTGGCTGCTGCTCAACTGTGCCGGCTGCGTCCTTGTCGATTACCGTGAACGAAACGTTTCCGGCTGCGTCGGTGATGTGTGCAACGCGGAGGCCGTCAGCCGAGGCGGTGCCTGGCTTTGCGTTCTGGCCATCAACGGTGACTGCTGCCTGCGAAGTCGAGTACTGCTTGTTGATGCGCAGGGTGATCGACTGACCAGGTAGCGGGTTGCCGCTGCTGTCTGCCACGTGGTAGGTGAAGGTGATGCTTGAGCCGACAGGGGCAAACGAGCGCTGGTACTTTAGGCCCGATGCGAACCAACCTGCGTCGATCCAGGTGTTGGCCATCGCCTGGTTGGTTGCCGCCTCGCTCGTGTTGGTTTCGTCAAGCGTTGGGGTTAGCAAGGTAATGAACGCGCCCTTGTATGGTGCGGGGGTCGCGTTGGCTGGGCTGCCGACAGCTGCGAGGCCGGCAAAGGTTAGGGCTACTGCGCCGATTGTGGCGAGTGAGCGCTTCAGTGAGAACTTCATCGGGAGCCTTTCGAAAGGTTTCGAATGAGCAGCAGAGCTCATTTGATTCCAAAGTTACCCGAGAAAGCGGTTTCAGGAAAGCGTTTTCACAAGACCTTTATTGTTTCGTTATGCTTCGATGGCTTTTAGGTCTTTGAGGCGTGGGGAGGTGAGCAACAGCCCAGAAGCGCCGATCATCACCAAAGCGAGAGTCAAATAGACCGGACGCACGCCAAAGGCGTCGAGGCAAAGCCCAACGACGATAAACGAGGTCAGTGGCGCCACGTTCCACATCATCATCTCGAGCGCAAACACTCGCCCGCGCAGGTTGGCTGCAACCAGCTTCTGAATCACGGTGTTCAAAAGCGGGGCGATTGGGCCCCAAACGCCGCCGAGGACGGCGCCGAGGCCGATCATCGCCCACTGGGGCGGCAACAAAGACATCGGTAGCATGGCGACCGCAACGCCCCCAATGGCGATCCGCAGAATGTTCGCGTAGCCAACGCGCTTGTGGAGCCACTCGAAACCGAGACTGGTCACCATGCTCATGCCAGCCATCGTGGTGATCAAAAGCCCGAGGCCGCGCGGGTCATGAATTTCGTTGAAGTATCGCGGCAAAACCACCATTTCTGTCGGTATGTAGATCACCGAAAGCATTAGGAAGCCCGCGAAAACCAGGCCAAGAACCTTTATGCGACCCAGGGTTTTGATTCCTTGCAAAGCAAAGACGAAGACGTTGCCCTTCTCTTCGTTTGGGTCGTGCTCCTGACGCTCCGTGACGCGAATCAGAGCCATCGCACCCACCGAGACGAATGCAGCGACACCAGCAGCCCAGAAAGCGGCGTAGACGTCGATGCTGGCAATTAGGAAGGACGCAATGGCCGGTCCGACCGCGAAACCGGCTGCGAAAACGCTCTCATGCACCGAGTTTGCGCGATCAAGGGTTATCCCTGCCCGCTCGGCAACGTCTGGCACCAAGGACTTTCGGGCCGTCTGGCTGCCGGGTCCAAAAGCGTTCTTGATCACCGATAGGACGATGAGCGAAACGATTGTGATCCCGGCGAGATTGTTAAACAGTGGGACGGCTGCAACTGCGATGCCTTGGCCAACCTCAAACCAAATCGCCGAACGTCGGCGGCCAAACTTGTCGATGATCGAACCCATAAAAGGTGAAAGCAAGATCACCGGAATCGAGGTGAAAGCTATTACGAGAGCCGAGGCGGTGGACGACTTGGTAATCACGAAAGAAAGCCAAGGCAGGGCAATGAAGGTGATTGAGCCACCAACAACGCTCGCAAAGTTGGCTAACTGCGCTAGAACGAATTGGCGCATTTAGCGAAGGTCAAGATCATCGAGGGTGACGGCGGTCAGGTAGCGGTAGCCGGCGTCCTCGATAACCTTCTGAGCACCGGTGTCGCGGTCAACAACGGTTGCCACAGCAACAATGATGGCGCCCGCGCGCTCCAGAGCCTCTGCCGCGGTTAGTGGCGAACCACCGGTTGTTGAGGTGTCTTCGACAACCACAACCTTCTTGCCGGCGACGTCGGGCCCTTCAACCTGGCGACCCATGCCGTGGCCCTTGGGTGCCTTGCGAACCACAAACGCATCAATTGAGCGGCCGCGAGCATTCGCCTGGTGAAGCACTGCGGTGGCAACCGGGTCTGCACCCATGGTTAGGCCTCCGATGGCAACAAAATCGGTCACGCCGGCTTCGTCCAAGAGGTCAAGCATTACCTGGCCGATCAGCGGAGCCGCCTCGTGGTGCAAGGTTGCGCGGCGCAGATCGACGTAATAGTCGGCCTCGATGCCGCTCGAAAGGGTCACCTTGCCGTGCACAACGGCTAGCTCTTTGATTAGTTCGACAAGGCGTGGCTTTGCGGCTGAAGAAAAGGTCATGGCTCAAGTTTAAGTGCCTTTCGGCAAGATAACCTTGGACACAATGAAGATTGCAACCTGGAACGTCAACTCGATTCGCACGCGCGTTGGACGTGTAACCGACTACCTGCAGCGAGCCGACATCGATGTCTTGGCCATGCAAGAAATCAAGTGCAAACCCGAGCAGTTCCCTGTCGAAGCCTTCGAAGCAATCGGTTACAAAGTCACCATGCACGGCCTCAATCAGTGGAACGGCGTGGCCTTCGCGAGCAAAATCGAGGCCGAGGACATCGAAATCGGCTTCACCGGAATGCCTGAATTCAAGGACGTCTTAGAAGCACGAGCACTTGGTGCGACCTTCGACGGTGTTCGGCTATGGAGCCTCTACGTGCCAAACGGACGCACCCTCGACGACCCGCACTACGCCTACAAACTTGAGTGGCTCGACCGCTTGGCCGCCAACACCGCGGAGTGGCTCGAATACGACCGAGAGCAGCCGCTTGCACTCATGGGCGATTTCAACATCGCTCCCCTAGACACCGATGTTTGGAATATCGACGACTTCGCCGGCTCCACCCACGTTTCAGTGCCCGAACGGCAGGCGTTTGAAGCGTTTGAGCAGATCGGGCTCAGAGATCCGATTCGCGAGAGAATCCCAACCGGCTACACCTACTGGGATTATCAGCAGCTCAGGTTCCCACGCAACGAAGGCATGCGCATCGACTTCATTCTTGGCTCAGAGGCATTTGCCGAGCGCGTTACCTCCGCCGAAATTGTGCGAGACGAGCGAAAAGGCGAAGGCCCCAGCGACCACGTTCCAGTGGTCGTCACCATCGATTAAAAAAGAGAAAGGCCCCCGGTTTCCCGAGGGCCTTCTTCTTTGACTCGTATTACTTGGTTACGGTTGCTACGACGGTCTTGGTTAGAGCGTTGTAGATGTCGTTGCCGGTGATCGTGACAACAATCGAGCACTTGCCAACCTTTAGGCCCTTGACCGTGTAGCCAGTGATCTTGCCGGCCTTGACGACCTTGGTAGCCGAGCAGAACGCCTTCGACGATGGAGCAACCGAAACAACGGTTGCTAGGCCATCGACATTCGCGCCCTTGGCGGCTGATCCCTTGGTTGCGCTTAGTGCAACGGTGATGGTCTTGCCGCGCTTCAGTTTTGCAGCGACTGCAGGCACCTTTGGCGCCAACTTGACCGGAGCGGCAGCGTTGATCGCTAGGGTCAGGGTTTTCTGAGCCGCAGCGTTGAAGGCGTTGTTGCCGGCTTGGTCGGCAGTAACAACACAGTTACCAGTGGTGGCAACCGGAGTAACCACACCAGCCTGAGTAACGGTGCAAACTGCAGCATCGCTGGTGCCGTAGCTGATTGTCAGGTGGCTGGTGGTGGTTGCCGCAACCGTAGCGGTGCTACCAACAACAACCTTGTTTGGTGAAAGAGTCCAGCTGATCGTCTGAGTGCCCTTCTGGATTGCCAGAGTTGTGGTGATCTGAGGAGCTGAATCAAAGCTTCCGTTGCCAACTTGGTCGGCGGTTACAACGCAGTTGCCAGAGTAGGCAACCGGAGTAACCACACCAGCCTGGGTAACGGTGCAAACTGCCGAGTCGGTGGTGCCGTAGGTGACCGCAAGCGTGCTTGTGGCAGTTGCCGCAACCGTAGCGGTTGAACCAACGGTTACCGAGGTTGGGGTGTTGTTGCCCCAGCTCAAGGTCTGCGAGGTTAGGTGGAAGTTCGGGTCGAGCCACTTGTAAAGGCTGTATGCCGTTGGAGTAGCGATTTCACTGACCATCCAGTAAACGTTGTTGCTCGCGAAGAAGTACGCAGAGAGCACATTGTTTGCCTGCGCAACCGTGTAGCTGCCAACCTCAGCGGTGGTTACGGCGCCAGTTGCAGTGTCAACGGTTGCCATGGCAATCGAGCCCACAGGGTTCGAGTTGCGAACAAGAGCAATCGAAGTTGCCGAACCGGCCTGAACGCCCAAAGGCATAGTGAATACCGAGCTGGTGAAACCAGCAACCGTGTCGGGTGCCAGGGCAGTCGTGGTTACCGTGTCGCCAGAGATCTTTAGAAGCTGGAAGTTTTGGCCAGAGGTCAGGAGGCCCCAGACGGTTCCGTCGTTCAAACCAGCAAGTCGGACTGTTGGCTCTGCGCCCGATGGGGTGTAGGTGCCTGCCGAGTTGGTGAAGGTGAGGTCGGACTTCATGTTAATGATGGTTCGTGAAGCGGTCGTGGTAGTGGTATTGGCACCCGATGCAGTGGTGTTGTTCTCCTGCACCACGAAGGTTGCCGCCGCAGCGCCCGCCGCCGCCGAAGGGTTCGACGAGAAGCTGACGGTTGCGTTGTTTAGGCTCGCGCTTGGGGTGTAGAGCGCCTTAACTACGTTCACGGTGGTTGAGTTCGAAACGGTAATCAGAACCGGGTTCGAAAGGTAGCTGGTCATGCCGTTGAACGTGGTTGGCTTGTAGCAAGGTAGCAAGAAGACTGGGTTAGCAGTTACTGCCGAAACAACTTGCAGGTTTGGCACGCTCGGGCCCATCGATGGAGTTGTCGAGACAAGGCCGGCACCGTAAGCGCTAACGCAAGCCGCGTTCAGAACGCTAGTAGCAACGTTAACCGTTGAGGTGGTTGAAGAACCGAAAGTGCCGGTGACAATGTTGACGCCTGAACCCATCGCGTTTGGCTCGTAGCCGCCGTAGGTTAGCGCCCAGTTGGTGTGGTTGGCGCCATACCAACCCAAACGTGCACCGCCGGCGTAGCCGCCAGAGGCTGGGGTAACCGTGATCGAACCGGTTCCACCAAAGGTGCTATCGGTTCCGGTCTTGGTTACGTGTCGCAGAACGAATGCCGTTGACGAAGCTGAGCCGCCTGAGGTTGACTGTTCTGTCTCGATAACGATTGAGCCCGAACCACCATCGTTCGTTGCTGTCACAGCGCTAGCGTTGGTGTCCATAGCGATCGAGTTGCTTACGCGTGAAAGCTTGCCACCGGCATTGGTGATGCCAGAAACCGGGCTGGTGAAAGTGTAACCAACCGCCGGCTTCACTACTGCATCAGAGGCAGGTGAAAGGTCGCTGGTCACGTAGCCATTCCAGCCACCTGATGCTTTGACGACATATGAATGACCAACTGTGGTTCCTGATGAGAATGAACAGGTGCCCGATGAGCCGCTCATGATGTAGATGTTTGAGGCGGTGGCCACGACAGTGTTTAGGTCAGTTGCGTCATAGAGGTAGCAAGTGTTGCTGTAGTTGTCTGAGCCAGCACCCGGGGTGAAGGTTCCAACAAATGAACCGTTGGTGAAGGCCAAAGTCGGTTTTGCTGGTGCAGCAGGTGCGCAAGAACTTGTTATGTTGTCTGAGTTTTGGTTCAGCATGGTGAAAGAAGCTGCGTATGTGGTGCCAGCGGTTGGGTTGTTAACACGGCTGCTGACCTGGGCGTAAACACCGTAGGTGAGGTCTGCCGCTACAACTGTTCCGCTTTGTGAGCCACGACCCGAGGGGTTCTGAACTCTTGGGCTGAACGATGAGTAAGGGCTTGCGCCGGGAACACCGTTAATTAGAGCCGAACCGGTCAAGACATCGCCGGTGTGCAAAAGGTTAGTTGCGGTGCAAATGTACGCGCTAACCGAAACGCCAGAAACACCGGTGGGTGCGACTGCCGAAAGAGCATTGGTCGATTCGGTGAGGCTGTTCATGTTTGTGTTAGCTGCCCACGATCCACCCATGGTGTTCGTCTCGGTGACCGCGGTGCCGTCTACGGTAACGCTGATCGAGATCGTCCAGTTACCGGTTGGCAGGGCTAATGCTGAGTTGCTTGAACGGTTAGATACGTAGATGCTGTCAGACAGGTTTCCGCTGTTGTAGCCCGTAAGGTCTGCTGGCAGAGTCAGTGTTGACGCAGGGAACATGGTGTTCAACGATGGCTTGCCATTACCGTAGACGCCGATGTTTGAGCTACTCGAGGCCATAACGCCTGAGCTCGAGCTGCCGGGGCCTGAGCTAACAACGACCGATGTGCCATCTGGCTGCGTAACGGTCTCGCGGAAGGCAAGGGTTTTGCCGCCGAGGCTGGCGATGTCGGCCGCGTTAGGCGTCCACGACTTGCTCAGCGAAAGGCCGGTGATGCCAGCTCCAACCGGAACGACAGTGTTCATTGTCATGTTGAAGGTGACGTAAGTGTTGATTACCGAGCCAGCAACTGGATCGCTCGCCGCCGCGTTGGCAGGGGCCTGAAAGCCTAGAAGGGTTACTGCTGCGGTTAGCGCAAGAGTGCCGAGTTTTTTGAACATTGAGTTTCTTCTCCGGTTAT
>CANGNZ010000043.1 GCA_947455435.1 Microbacteriaceae bacterium | reverse complement strand
CGTCTCACCTCATCTACTCGGCTGGCGGAAACATCTTTATGGCCGGCTGGGGTTCGAGTCGTGTGAGCCCTGCGGTTCAAGAAACCGGAATTCAGTCAAGCGTCGGAACCGTCGACTCTGGCACTGGTCTGCTTCAGGTAACTGGTAAGGCAAACGGTACGGCTTGTGGTTCTCACGGAATCTACGTGAACGCGCAAGGCGCTGGAGTTGGTGCGCCTGACGTTTGGACCTCGGCGAACACGACCGCCAATGCAATTCGCATCACCGGTGATGCCTCGGCATCAACCGGTTCTTGTAACCGAGGCATCGTTGCCTGGCAGTACGCAGCCAACCAGGGCACCACCGCCTATCAAGGATTCCGCGTTTTGGCCACTGGTACTGGCGGTGGCGTAACCCTCAACGGCTACGGCGCAAACAACTCTGGCAACGTAAACAATGATGGTCTCGACCTAAACTTCACAGACATCTTGGCAACGAGCGGCCCGATAACGCTCAACGGTTCAACCCCGACGGCCGTTGGCGACTCGAGTGCCGGTGTTGCCATCGGCAAGTACGGTAATGGCTCGAACACCGTGCGATTCGGCGGATTCCCTGCCTATAGCTACACGAACCAGGCCGGCACCGTTACCAACTTTGCTACGTCTTCTTCGCCAATTGTGATCAACACCGACCGCATGTGGACGAACTATTCAGAAATTGGCACGATCTTCAACACCACCAGCACCGTGAAGATTCTGCCACTAGAGCAGTCTTTCGATCAGAGCACGGCGAATGGTTTCGATTTTGCCAACATTGCATTTGCTTCAACGGTCTCTGGCTTCCAACTTGGTAACTCGGGCACGGCACTGACTCAGTCGAACAAGGCAATTCGATACCAATCAGCGGCTACTCTCGCGGGGCCGTTCACGATTTATGCCGGCAACATCACCACCGACAACGCGATTAGCACCACCGGGGCTAACGCTGACATCACTTTGCAGGCAACTGGCACCGTCACCAACTCGGCTGCCTTGACGACTTCGGGTGCAACCTCAAACGTTGTGGTGAACGGAACCACGCTTTCGACGGCAGCCATTACAACGACAACCGGTAACGTGACCTTGACCGGTACGGGAACCGTCACTTCTTCTGGCACCCTGACCGCAGGCGGAACCGGTTCGACGGTTACCACAAGCGGAACCACCATGAGCTCGGCAGCGATTACCGCAAACGCCGGCATCTCGATCACGGGCACTGGCGGCGTTACTGCAACCGGAACCCTTACCACCAATGGCTCACTGGCCCAGACAACGGTTTCGGGCACAACCATTGCCCTGACCACCGTCACTTCAACCGGCGATGTGTCACTAACCGGTTCGAGCACCGTTACCGCGACCGGTGCGGTCACCGCGTCTGGAGCCGGCGAGGTGGTTGGCGCATCAGGCACCACGATGAGCTTCGCCGCTGTTTCGGGCAACGGTGGCATCACGATCACAGGTACGGCTGGGTCTACGGTTTCAGGCACGATGACTACAGCGGCCGCCGCAGCGCCAGTTTCGGTAACCGGCACAAGCGTCTCTACCGCTATCACCAACTCGGCTGGCCCAGTAACTCTCAAAGCTCTAACCACAACTCTTGCAACCGGCGCAATCACCGCAGCGGGCGATGTTTCGCTAACGGCCGGCACAACCGTCACCGCTTCGGCAGCTGTTGCGACCACCGGCACCGGCTCAGACGTTCTAGCAACCGGTACGACCATGAGCTTCACCACAATCAGCGCCGATGCTGGCATTTCGGTGAGCGGTAGCCTAAACGCTACGACCACGACTTTGACCACGACTGGCACCCTTGCTCCGGTGAGCGTGAGCGGCGCGATCGTAAAGACCGCGGGCATCACTGCCACCGGCAACGTGACCCTGACGGGTACCGGCACCGTGACATCTACCGCCGGCGTTAGCGCCACCGGCACTGGTGCAACGATCTCGGCAACTGGCACAGCGATGGACTTCACTACGCTAGCTGGAAACGCGGGAGTTTCGGTGATCGGCTCTTCGACCAACTCGGTTTCTGGCGCGATCACTGCAGGCGGCACTCTTGCACCGGTAACTATCAGCGGCACAACCGTGGGCGTGGTCTCAATTGCAGCCACTGGCGACGTCACTCTCACCGGTACATCAACGGTTACCGCAACCGGAACGGTTGCAACTACGGGGATAGGCAAGAAAGTTTCGTCAACCGGAACCGTCTTGAGTTTCGTCGCTGTTTCGGCTGATGCTGGCATCACCTTGGACGCATTGAGCACCAACACCGTGACCGGCGCAATCACTACGTCGGGCACCCTGGCGCCGGTAACCGTCGACGGAACCGTCGTCAAGACCGCGGCAATCACCTCGACGGGCGACGTGCTGCTGAAAGCAACAGCCGACGTCGTCGCCAGCGGAGCCATCGCTGTTAGCGGTGCTGGCGAGTTTGTAAAGATTTGGGCCGACGCAGACAACTCGGGATCTGGCGGCGGTGGCGCCTGGACTAAGGGTACGGTAACCACCAACGGTGGAGCAATCGTTATTTCTGGTGGAACCGACCCGCTTACGGGTTGCGCACGAGGCACCGTAAACACTGGCTACTGGGGTGTGCAGATCGATGCAAACATCACTTCAGCTGGTGGCGACGTAAATATCTGTGGTGAAGAGTATTCAGGCGGCGGCAACATCGGCGGCGTCTCGTTAACTGCAACAATATCGGCCGGTGCCGGAAACGTAAACCTAACCGGCAAGCTCAACGTACTTAACACCGACACCACTTATTGGCACGCGGGTATCGCGCTTGGCAACAACTCTCTAACTGGTGCTGTTGCGACCACAACCGGAAACATCACGATTCTCGGAACCGCTAATGGCAACGTGTCTGTCAACCACCGCGGGCTCTTGATTTGGCCGATGTCGCTAACCTCAACCTCAGGTGCAATCAGTGTTACGGGCATTGGGGCAACCGGAAGCGCCACCAACAACTGGGATATGCAGATGGCCAACGTTGGCAACGTTGTCTCAACCTCTGGCCCGGTCACCTTCAACGGCAGCACGGCTACCGGCCTTCAGTTCAACGGAATCTCGATCACGTCGGGAACCTCGGTCACTGTGACTGCGCCGAAGATCACCTTCGCAGCCACCAAGGTTTACGGCGCTGTTCCGGTGCTGATTCAGCCTTCGGGAACCTCTTTCACCACCGCACTTGACACCGCATCGCTTCAACTCAGCACCGACATCACCAGCTTCACTGTTGGTCGCGATGCCGCCGGCGCGAACGCTCAAAGCGGTGGTTCGGTAACCCTAAACAACGAGTCGCTTGCTGGCTCGACCACGACTACAACACTAAATGTCACGAAAATTGCCGGCCCGATCAAGGTCTTCGCCGACAACGTCACCGTTGGTACAGCCCTTGAAAGCACGTCGACGACCCCCGGCAATAACAACATCTTGCTGAAGGCAACGCAGAACGTTCTCATCAACCTCGCTTACACGGTGAAGACCGCTGGTGGCGACGTTGTGTTCTGGTCAAACTCTGACGGCGTTGCCGACGGAAACGTCATTGGTTCAACCGGAGCGATCACTACCAACGGCGGTAACTTCATTGCTGCTGGCGGCACGACGGTTGATGCAAACGGTTACCCGAATGGTTACGCACGTGCCCTGGATGTTTCTGGCCGCTATGGAATTCAGTTGAACGGTGGAGTAACCACTGGCGGCGGAAAAGTCACGCTAATCGGTGAGGGCCCTGGCGGCGCAGTGAGCGGCATCAGCGGTGGTGTGGTTCTCGACACAGGTACATCGCTCAACTCTGGTTCAGGCGATATCACTATCACCGGGCGAACCGCCTCGACCAACAGTTCAACCAGCTTCAACACCTACGGCATCTGGATGGGTAACAACTCAACCGCTATTGCGATCACTACGACCAGCGGTGCAATCACCCTGAACGGTGACGCAACAAACACTGGCACCACGCCTTACCGTCGAATCGGTGTTCTACTAAACCCAGCCAACATAACCTCGGGTTCAGGCGCTATCGACATCACCGGAAAATCAGTCAACACCTACCTGAGTTATGACGTTTGGTCTAACAACACAACAAACGCATCGTCGATCACTTCGACGTCGGGCCCGATTTCGATCACAGGTAGCGGTAACGGCTCAACTTGGTTCGAAAAGCTGACCGTGAGCACATCGGCATTGACCGACATCACGGCAAACAGCGTTACCTGGGGCACCACGGCTTCTGCGCTCAATGGCACCGGATCTGTCGTTGTCGAGCCGGTTGGAACCGACTGGGTTGCCGAAGCTAACACGCCAAATGCCACCGGCCAGGTTGATATGTCGGCGGTCACCGTCGCCAGTGGCAAGTCCGGGTTCCGCCTGGGCAAGTACAACTCTGCTACCTCACATTCGACCAAGGTGATCTATCCACCGGCACTGACTGTGGCCGGGCCGATTTCGATTTACTCAGGTGAAGTGCAGCTTGCCGCAACTACGTCGGTTACCTCGGCAAGCGACAACCTGCTCGTCAAAGCGACAGGCAGCATTCAAACCGTTGCAACGCCAACTATTTCAACCAAGGCCGGTGACTTAACTCTTTGGTCTGACTCTGACGCGAATAAGTCGGGCTCAATCGTTATTGGTACCTCTACCACCGCCGCAACGCTCACGTCTATTGGCGGTGTAATCACAATGGCCGGTGGTGTGGACGATGGTGGAACCCAGGTCGAGGCTGGCCGCACGGCATCCGACAACCGCCCTGATGGTTGGGCTTATTCGACAAGCGCTTCGGCTTCAACGAATGCCTTTGAAAATAACGGTGTCTACATCCCGTCTAACTCGACTATCACGAGCGGTGGCGCCGACATTTACGTGGCTGGGCAGACGTTCGAAGGTCGAACTGCTACTGCGGTCGGAGTACGAATCAATAACGGCGTTCAGGTAGCAGCCGGTTCTGGAACAGTCCACGTATATGGCAAAGCGTTGAACGCAACTGGTTCGTGGATTTACGGAGTCCTGGTTTCTGGCGGCTCATCAACCCGAGCAGGTTCGATCACGAGCACCGGGGCCCAAACAAACTCAATTGTTATCTCAGGTGTAACCACCGGCAGCGCAACTCGCTCTTGTGGTGCTTGTTTCACCTCGGGCACTTCTTACACTCCGAGCGGAAACATCGTCGCTAACTCTTCTAGCGGTGGTATCCAAATCTCGGGTTCTTCTCCTTCGGGCGGTGCCACTGACGCCACCGACATTGTTGGCGACGGCATCGAGTTGGGCAAGCTTGCCGTGATTTCTAAGTCGGGATTGATCGCGCTAAACGGCCAAACAACAGCAGCCAACTCAAACATCGCTTCGGGTATTGGCTTCTCTAACAACTCGACCTACAGCACCGGTCAGGCAACTTTTGGAGCCGCACCTGCTGCCTACACCCTCAACTCGGTGGACATGACTACCTCATCTGCCAACATCAAGTTGAATGCTGACTCCTATGCTGTGACGACAGCGCCGTCACTCAAGACCACTGGCACCGTTTCTCTCAGCACTCCGGATGGCTATTCGTCGAACTCCTTCGACAAGGCGATCACGGTGTCAAAGTTCACCATCGATTCGGGCGTAACTGCAATAACTGTTGGTAACCCAGGTACTTCTGGCGCTGACCAGAACACTGCAGCAATAACGCTCGACTCGGCTTGGTCGATTGCTGGCCCGATTTCTGTTTACGGTGGCGATATCTCGATTACCGGCGCACAGACGTCCTCGTTGCTAAACGCCAAGCTCACATACAAGGCAACGGGCAAGATCACCACTGCTGCCGGTACCAGCGCTGCAGTGCCATTCGTTCTTCGCTCAAACAAGGGCGACATCACCCTCTGGGCGAATGCTGCGGGTACCGCAACTAACGGCTCAATCTTTGTTGATAAGTACAACTTCTTCGACACCACCAACAACACGGGCACCTCAATGACAACCGGTGGCGGACGCATCAGCCTGGCTGGTGGCCTGAACGCCGACGCAAACGGTGTGCCAACCGGCTACGCGACCAGCGACACCGCTGCCGATGGCGCTGCTGGTGTTGCTCTCGGTACAGCTACAACCGGCGGTGGCATTGGCTGGCTCAAGATGTATTCGGGTGGTGGCGACATCACGATTCGCGGTTCGTCTTCGCAGGCTAAGGGCGTTCTCGCTCCTGCTGGCTACAACATCAACTCGGGTGAGGGCGCTATCGTCATCGACGGCAAGTCAACCGGAACCACAGCGTCATATAACGGTGAGGGAGTAGAGCTGGTTTACGGCGCCGCCGTTAGCGCTGCGTCGAGCATTGTTTCGGCGAAGAAAACCGGCACCGCGATTTCGATCACCGGTTCGTCAACGGCAACCGGCTCATTCGGTGTTATCAACAACAACTGGTCTAGCGGTGAGATTTCGACCGTGGCAGCAACCGGCGGCGGTGACATCACAATCAAGGGCGCCGGCCCAACCGATGGCCAGTTCAAGTACAACAACATCTTGGCCAACGGCGGAAACATCCTGTTCGACATGTCAACCAACGGTGCCGTTTTTGCCAACTCAAAGATTGGTTCGGCTGCCTCAACCGTTGTTACCGCCGACTCAGGCAACATCACCTACGACGGCGACAAATACACCGGCGCCTCGAGCAACACTTTCTCGAACACTGGCTACGCCTGGATTCAGCCAAACACTTCGGCAAAAACCATCGACCTCGGGGGCGCAGACTCGGCAACCAACCTCGGTGTTTCAAACGCAGAGCTAGCCGAGTTCAGCGGTCAAAGCGTGGTTCGCGTTGGCAACATGTTCTCTGGCAACGTGACGGTTACCTCAAACATCTCGATGGCGGGCAAGACCCTCGCGATTCGATCCGGTGGCAATGTGACCGCAAACGCTGGCATCACGATTACGGCGGCAAACCTCGCCGTCTCGGCTGCCGGAACCATCAGCCTGCCTGGCAACAACAACGTGCCTGGCAACCTAGCCATCGCTGCCGGAGGCGCAACCGCAAGCTTTGTTAGCTCGGTCAACTACACGCCGGCGACCGTTGACTCAATCGACCCTCTATTTGGCATTGTCAAAGACCTTTCGGTTACCGGTGTCCCTTCTGGTGTCGCTTCGCAAACCGAATACATCGGTGTGAACATCACCGGCCCGCCGACAGTTTCTTTGAAAGACAAGTACGGCAACTCTCTAGACGCATACAACCTAAGCCAGTCGAACTATACGATCACCGCCTCTGTGAGCGGTGCCCCAACCCTTTCGGGTACAACCTCAAAGGCCTTAACTCTAGGTTCGGCAGCCTTCAACGACCTCAAGTTCGGCACCGCGGCAGGCACCGCGCAACTCACCTTCGCAGTGACCACCAGCGGCTCCTACCCAATCTCTGGAACATCGAGCGTCACGACAAACAATTACACCGTTCAGTTCGGTGACCCATCGCAGTTGGTTGTCACCACCGCTGCCGGTGGCACCAAGAAGGCCGGCGCAGCATTTAGCGTGCAGCCAGTAATCACCATCAAAGATGCCGGTGGCAATGTGGTTACCTCGGGTAATGGTGTTACGGCGCGCGTAACTGCAACGGTTGCTGGTGCAAATGGCGTGATCATTGGCGCAGGTTTCGCCGATGCAGTCAACGGCGTGGCAACCTTCTCGGGCCTTGGCCTTGGTGGCACGGTTTCAACCGACTACACGATCTCTTACGGCATTTCGATCACCGGTGCCGGCGGCAGCACGATCAACCTTTCGGTGTCGCAAGCGGCGTTGCAGCTAGCGCACGGTGCGCCAACGGCTCTATCGGTCAACGTTTCGGCAACCGCCAAGTCTGCTGCTGCACTGGCCACCCAACCGGTGGTCACGGTTGTCGATGCCTACGGCAACACCGCGACAACCTTCGCCGGCCAGATTGTTGCAAGCGGAACCGGGCTCACCGGAACCAAGACCAAGACCTTGGTGAACGGTGTTGCCGACTTCGCAGGTCTGGGGCTAACCCTGACAGGAACAACGGGTAACTACTCAATTGCGTTCAAGTTGCAGGATTCAACGCCTGCCGATGTTGCCGGTGTCTCAACTTCTAAGAACATCGTGCTTTCTTATGGTGCGGTAACTCAGGTTTCGCTAACCACGCCGGCCGCAGGAGCAAGCTCACGCCAGGTTTTCACCACTCAGCCGGTAGTCACCTTGCTCGACTCTGCTGGCAACACTGTTTCCGACTCGACTCTCGGCGTTGAAGCGGT
>CANGNZ010000042.1 GCA_947455435.1 Microbacteriaceae bacterium | reverse complement strand
GTGACCTTTGCGCCGGCTGCTTCTAGAGCTGCCTTTGCCTTCTCAGCGGTCTCCTTGTTTGCGCCCTCAAGAACGGTTGCAGGTGCACCGTCAACGACAGCCTTGGCTTCGCCAAGACCTAGGTTGGTTAGTGCGCGAACTTCCTTGATAACAGCGATCTTCTGGTCGCCAGCTGCTTCTAGAACTACGTCAAACGAGTCCTTCTCTTCAGCGGCTTCAGCAGCGGCAGCAGGAGCTGCAGCAGCAACTGCTACTGGAGCAGCAGCGGTTACTTCGAAGACCTCTTCGAACTTCTTGACGAATTCGCTTAGCTCAATGAGCGAAAGCTCCTTGAATGCTTCGATTAGCTGGTCGGTAGTCAACTTAGCCATTTTGTTTCTCCTTGTTTTGGTTTTTTAAAGCGTTTGGTTTTGGTTAGTTCGAGGCTTCTTGCTTCTGACGCAGGGCGTCGACTGCGCGTGCAGCCTGGGCAAGAGGGGCGTTGAACATGTAAGCGGCCTGGAACATCGAAGCCTTGAAGAGTCCTGCGGCCTTGGCCATAAGTACTTCGCGGGTTTCGAGATCAGCAAGCTTCTTAACCTCATCAGCCGAAAGTGCAGCGCCTTCAAAGACACCGCCCTTAATGACTAGTAGAGGGTTTGCCTTGGCAAAGTCACGTAGCGACTTCGCAACGGTGACAACGTCACCAGAAACGAAAGTCAGAGCGCTTGGGCCTTGTAGCTGACCGTCAAATGCGGTCACGCCAGCGTTAGCTGCAGCGATCTTGATTAGCGTGTTCTTTGCCACAGCGTAGGTTGCGTTCCCACTGATTGAACGGCGCAGCTCCTTGAGCTGAGCCACAGTGAGTCCGCGGTACTCGGTTAGCAGTACGGCGGCCGAGGTCTGGAACAGTCCAGTTAGCTCGGCGACGCTTGCTTCCTTGTTCGCCATGGCACTCCTTGATTTCTAGTGCTGGTAGCCCCGGGTCCGAAAATTAGAAAAACCCCGAGCGCATGCGCACGAGGTTCAAAAAAGAAACTTCACACACCTGCGCGGGACTCCACTAAATCGTGGACCTTCGTTAGTTTTGATTGCTCAAACCTAAAACCAGCGGTCTTTGGCTACCCCAAGTCTAAACGAAAAGCCACCGACTCCGCAAGGGGTCGATGGCTTCTCATCAGAAACTACTAGTCGAAGCGACGCTTCGGGCGTGAGCTGCCACCAGGCTTGTCGGCCCAGCGACCCTTGCCGTTGCCGCCAAAGTTGCCACGGCCGCCACCTGAGCCGCCACGGCCGCCCTGGTAACCACCGCGGTCGCCACCACGGCCACCACGGTCACGATCGCCGCCGCGTCCGCCGCGGTTGTCGCCGAAGTCAAGAACCTCGGCAGCAGGGGCTGGAGCAATCGGGCCAGCAAGCTCTTCAAGCAATTCGCTCGAAGGGCGCACTTCGCTGAAGATTCCGTCACGGTCTGCGCGGCGAAGAAGGTCTTCTAGGCGGCGTCGACGCGAGCGAGGAATCAGCGTGATCACGGTACCGGTCTTGTGGCCACGGCCAGTTCGACCCGCACGGTGCAGGTAGGTCTTGTATTCCTCTGGTGGGTCGACCTGAATAACCAGGGCAACGTCGTCCACGTGAATACCGCGAGCGGCTACGTCGGTAGCAACCATTACGCGCACTGCACCCGAAACGAAGCGCTCCAGGTTGCGGTTGCGCTGGTTCTGGTTGAGGTCACCGTGTAGTCGAGCTGCTGGCACGCCAGCGGCAGTTAGCGACTCAGAAAGACGCTCTGCGGTCATCTTGGTGCGGGTGAAGATAAGGCTCTTGCCTTCGCCCTGAACCAAACGAAGCAAAACCTGCGAGCGGTCTTGCTCGTCGACGGTTAGCACGCGGTGGGTGATGTTCGAGTTGTCTTCTTCTTCGTCTGGCACCTGATAGACGTAAGGGTTTGGCAGGAACTCCTTGACCAACGAGTCAACCTCGCGGTCTAGGGTTGCCGAGAACAGCAGCTTCTGGCAGTCGCCGGCGGCACGCATGATTCGACGAACCGGCTCGATGAAGCCGAGGTCGCACATGTGGTCAGCTTCGTCAACAACCATGGTTTCAACCATCGAAAGGTCAACGATGCCCTGAGCCATAAGGTCTTCGAGGCGACCAGGCGTTGCCACGATGATGTCGGTTCCGCGATCCATGGCGATCTCTTGCTTGCGCTGAGGTACACCGCCGTAGATGCAGACGGTGAAGAAGCCGGCAGCACGTGCCAAGCCCTTGACCGTGCGGTCGATCTGGTCTGCAAGCTCACGTGTCGGGGCAATGATCAGAGCGCGAGGCTTACCTGCTTCACGTGGGCGTGAACCAGCTGCGATCAGCTTTTCGACTAGCGGAACAGAGAAGGCGATGGTCTTGCCAGAGCCGGTCTTACCGCGGCCTAGGACGTCCTGACCACTGAGAGCAGAAGGGATCGTCGCTGCCTGAATCGGGAACGGGCTTTCAGCACCCATGCCGGTCAGTGCCTCAAGGACGCGCTGGTGCAAGCCCATGTCGGCGAAAGTCTCGACGATTACGGCCTCAGAGTCTGGCACTGCGTCTAGACGCTCAAGAACTACGTCTTCGAAGAAAGCCTTCTTGTTTGGGGTGCGCTCACGAGCGCCCTCAAAGGTGCGGTCGCGTGACTGGTCACGCTCTACGCGGTCACGGCGCTGGCCGTCACGCGATGCATCGCGGCCACCGTATTCACGGCGGGCTGGAGCACCGGCACGGTCGCCGAATGAACGGCGGCCTGGGCGCTCTTCGGTGCGAGCACCGTCACGAGGGCCACGGTCGTCACGTCGGTCGTCACGTGGAGCCCACTCGCGGCGTTCGCCATCGCGTGGACGCTCGTCACGACGCTCACCATCACGTGGAGCCGGGCGTGCACCGCGGTCGCGGTCGCCGAATGAACGGCGTTCGCCATCACGCTGAGGGCGGTCGCCGAATGAACGACGCTCACCATCACGCTGTGGGCGGTCGCCGAATGAACGACGCTCACCATCACGCTGTGGGCGGTCGCCAAATGAACGACGCTCGCCGTCACGCGCTGGTCGTGAGTCGCGGTCGCCGCTGCGAGCAGCACGCTCGTCGGCGTTGTGACGAGGCTTGCGGGCGCCGTCACCAGTGTTTGGGGTCCAGTCGCGTCCGCGATCTGGGCGGCCGTCGCGGGTTTCGCGTGGCTTGAATGCGCCGTCGCGCGCTGGGCGAGCTGAACGGTCTGAGGTCACACGGTCTTCACGGTGTGGAGCGCGTCCGCCACGGCCATCTTCACGAGGCTTGTACGAACGGGCAGGGGTCGATTTGTTACCGCGCGCGCGCGGAGTTGAATTGCCTTTGTTAGGCATAGTTTCCTTCTTCTGTTATGTACCTCAGCGGGAGTAGCGCTTTGGCGGTGGGTTAGTCAATCGCGCTATACCCACACACGAGAAGAACATCCGCAACACGGCGGAATCTCAAACGAAGGAAGACTGGGAACACCTTGTGTTCCTGCAAACGACTAAATTGTCACGAATTCGTAACGTTCCAAGGCTAACCGCTAAACGCCTAAAAACCTAGGACTTCTTTTCAAGCAACCTAAACTAGCCAAATGTCGAACATTTCAACCCGCACACTTTTCATTCTGGCCGCCGCTTTTGGCCTGGCTTTTGCGCTTCTCGACACAATCCCTGGCGTGATCATGCCACTCTCGGTGCTTGTGCTGCTCGCAGCCACCTTCGGGCTGCTAACCCAGTTCAAACAAGACACTTTTATGGCTGGGCTTCGCCTCGGCGCACTCCTAAACCTGGTTATGGGTGCAACCCTGCTGCCAGCAGTGATGTGGGGCAGTCCAACCAGCTCAAACATGACGCTGCTGAACCCGCTCACCTACATTTCGGTCTTCATGTTGGCGTCCATGTTGATTTCGGCTGGCGCAGTGGCCGGCGCAATCACAGGGCTTATCCGCAAGCTCAACTATCGCTTGCACGAAAAGTAGTTCTCAACAAGGACCGATTGGGATAGACGGCTTTTCGTTTCGGTGCCATAATTTAGTTGAACGACCCGAAAATCGAACTGTCACCGTATGGTGCGCGTGCCTCTCGAAGGCTAGGTTTAGGGTCGGTTCTCATTTAAGCCGCTCGATTAGCGAGTCCTGAGAGGTCAGAATCCGACCAAGTAAGGCTCGGTAGAAGTCCTTATCTTCTCGATTCGCCGAAAACGATCGGCGAGCTACCCCGGCAACGAGGTCTGCGAGCTGAATCAAAACCTCAGTCTCGGATTTCACTAGACGAATTGATCGAAACGATCTCGGCTGACTTTCTGGGACTGATGTTGGCCTGAATGCGCCAATTATTCGCTTATGACTTGACCCGCTCGCGCCGTCAATCTTTACAATTGCCTCGACCAAGTCCTCGGAAATCCTTTGAAGGCTCAATTTCAACATTTCGGAGTGGCTCAGGTAACCTCGCGGATACTCAGATTTGTCTATGTAGAAAACTCGCACACATAAGGTCGCAAAATCTACACCTTCCAAAACGCGCGCCTGTAAGGCCGGCTTCATTTTCGAGAACTTGAATTCCTGGTCGAATCTCCAATTAAAGGCAAATTTGATTTCGTTCAAGCTTTGCCTCAAAAGATCGACCTGTTCTGCTCTGCGCAAAATTAGGCAGGCAACAACGAAATACCTGGACGATCCGGATTCAAATTTGTAGCCGGCATCACCCGACTCGTCAATAAAGACATACACCGCCCGAGTCTAGAAACCCGGGTTAGTTTGTAACCAGCAGGCAGGTTTGCTGTGAATAACCCTAAGAAGCGAGCCCGCGAATCTTCAGCTCGGCCCACAGAGTCGCATCTGTTGGCTCAACCAAAACAACGCCGTCGGTGAACTGAATCACCGGAATGTTCTTGCGACCAGCGATCGACTCGGCCTCGGCAGCTAACTCTGCCGACTGCTCAACATCGAGCTTTTCGAACTCAACACCCAGGCCAACCAGCAGCTTTTCGCTCCGGCGGCAGTCTGAGCACCAGTCGGCTCCATACATTTTCACTTCAGCCATTTGGGCCTCCTAACGCAAACGAATCTCGTCAGGAATAACAAGCGTTGAACCGTCGAAAGTAATCCCGCGAAGGTCACGCACAACTATCGCCGAAGTCGTCTCGAGAGCACGCTCAGAAACACCGACAATCAGCCCAACACCGGCAGCCAAACCCGCCTGAACCCCAGCCTCGGCGTCTTCAAACACCACGCAGTCGGCAACCGCAAAGCCGAGTCGCGAAGCACCCAACAAATACGGGTCGGCAAAAGGCTTGCCGCGCGAAACGTCGTCTCCGGTGACCAACTCGGGAGGCACTGGAATCCCAGCCGCCTGCAACCTTGCGATTCCCAAGCGAGTGTTGGCCGATGTGCAAACGGTCCAAGACCCAGCTGGCAAAGAAGAAGTCAGCGAAACAGCGCCTGGCAGAGCAACAGTCATGTGCGCCGTTGCCTGCTCGAGCTCGTTGATTCGGTTGTTGGCAACCTCAAAAAGCTCCAACTCCACCTGCTCGCGAACCTTGTCTTCTGCCCTGCGCCCTGCATTTTGCGGCTGGTTCCAGTCGAAATGCGGCGCGAACTCAGAAGACCAAATGCCCCAGGCTTCAATAGCGGCATCGTGCGAATCAACTAGGACGCCGTCGTTGTCGAACAGCAGCCCCTTACAGGAATGAATCATTCGGCGGTGCGGTGCCTCATGGTCACCGAAAAGTAAACGATCGCTTGAGCAAGCAGTAAGAACACAAGCGAAGGCGCGAACTGGTTGCCCCACCAATCAGAGGTCATCTGGATTCCCGAAGACAACGGGGTTCCGTCATTGCTGTAGGTGTAGCTGAAAAGGTTTGAAGCGGCAGACATACCCATACCGAATGCGATTGCATTCACCGCTGCCCCAAAGACCACGGCGAGAACGAAGTTGAGCTTGCTTGCCCCGCCACCGACCTCGACGGTGTTTTCGCGCACCTCACGCTTTACTAAACCTCGAGCGATCGCTGCAAAGTGCGTGCCAATCAAAACCGAAACCATGATGATGCTTAGAGTCACAACCAAAACCCAGATGCTCACGTTGGTCGTGCCGCTATAAGCAACGAGACCGATAATCAACGCTAAAGCCGAGCCAATGATCGGCAAGGTCCAGGCGAGAGCCAAAGCGCGCTTGCGCGGGTCAGCCGGCGCACCAGGCTCAGACTGCGACTTTCGCCAGGCAGTTGCCTGCAAAATCGCGACGACGACAACGCCTGCCACCAAAACAATAGGCACATAGGTTTCGAGCAACTTGTTTGGTGAGTCAGATGAAACCGAGTTGAAGAACAGCGTTAGTGCATAAACAGCGCCGGCAGCAGCGGCCACGATCACACCAAAACCAGCGAACTTGAGAACAGCAACCGAAGATAGGGTTCGAGACTCAGCAACCTCAGAATCGGCAACTCTAAAAGCAAAAACAGATGCTCCGGCGAACACCGCGATGCCCGCCAAGTACAGGTAGACGTTCCAGTGAAGCGCATTGCGCGAGTCATAGCCAGTGAAGAAAGCGGCTTGTACGTAACTCGCGATAAACCATAGAGACCAAGTGAGTACCAAACCAACGAGCGGAGCCCCAAGTGCGATGCGAAGTTTTGCGTTCATACTTTTACGCTACACCTGCCAGCAACTAGCGCCTAAAGGGTTACGTTGACTCCCCAGCGACCCAGAAACTCCACGCCAGGCTCAAGCCAGAGCAAGTCGCGCCCCGAGTTGAAGGCGTTTGGGGCTGCCGTAGAAGGCTCAATAGCCGCAACAGAGGTTTTGCCGCCCGAAATGGTCGGGAAGTAGTTTGGCGTGAAGATTACGACGTGTTTGAACTGTTCGTCTTGCCAAACGTCTAGCCCGCGGCCATCTTCGGCACGCAAGTAGGTGTGAGCGTTGCCGTGTTCGTCGCGCGGCAGGTTGGTGAAGTCTTCGTCGATGTGCTGGTCACCAACACGCACGCCGCCTCGAAGATCTAGCGCCGAACCAATCGTGGCGGCCTCGGCTACTGGGATCTGCCGCGGGTTCACAACGGTCAAAGTGGCGGCATCTGAGGTCAAAACCAAATCTGCCGAAGGCACTGCCGAAAACTTGAAGTAAGGGTGTGCTCCCGTGGCATAAGGCGCCGATTCGTGCGACTTGTTCACTGCCTTATGGGTTACGACCAAACCTGAATCTGTCAATTCATAGGTGACCGTTGTCGAAACCTCAAACGGGTAACCAGCCGTTGGCGTAATCAGACCCAAGAGCGTTACCGACGAATCCGACTGCGAAACCACGTCATAGATGTGATCAAGCAGCAGGCCGTGGTTGGCGTTGTCTTGTTCGACGATCGTGATTGGGTTCTGCAAAAGCTCACCCTTATAAGTCCACTGCCCGCGGTCTAGGCGGTTGACCCAAGGGGCCATAACCTGGCCGGCGCAAAGCGGAGCCTTGGCTTCGGCAGAGTAAGGCTCAACCAGGTCGATGCCGTTCACGCTAAACAAGCGCAAGGCGGCACCCACCTGAGTAATAGTCGCAGTCAGTTCGCCGAAAGGGCTTTGATGCGTGAGAACAAACTGTTCTCCCGTTGCAGAAGTCATAAGAAGGGGCTTACTGGCTCTTCTTCTCAGACGGAAGCTCGGTGATGGTTCCGGTGATCATCGCAACCAAGGTGTCGCCGTCGAAAAGGTTGGTCGGGGCGTCTTTGACGATCTTGCCCAGACGAAGAACCACAACGCGGTCGGTTACCTCGAGAACGTGAGGCAGGGTGTGCGAGATGAAGATCACACCCAAACCCTTCGCCTTAGCAGCCTTGACGATCTGAAGAACCTCGCCAGCCTGGCGTGCGCCAAGGTGGTTGGTCGGTTCGTCAAGAATGATGACCTTTTTCGCCCACGAAACTGCGCGCCCAATAGCCACTGCCTGGCGCTGACCACCCGACAGCTGTGAAACTGAGCGGTTCGAGGCAGGCACTGCAATGCCTACAGCCTCGAGGTCATGGTGCGCCTCTTCTTCCATCTGCTTGCGAGCCAAGAAGCCCAGCTTGCCGAGGAATCCTTTAACAAACTTTTCGCGACCCAAAAACACGTTCTGCGAAACGGTTAGGTGCGGGGCAAGGCCGCTCTCTTGGTAGAGAGTTTCGATGCCGGCATCGAGCGCCTGGCGTGGGTCGTGCCAACGAACCTCTTGGCCGTCAAGAAAGATCTGGCCGCCATCGGCGTCGTGAGCGCCCGAAAGCACCTTCACGAGGGTCGACTTGCCGGCACCGTTGTCGCCAACGAGGCCAAGAACCTCACCAGC
>CANGNZ010000041.1 GCA_947455435.1 Microbacteriaceae bacterium | reverse complement strand
TAGATTACGCTCTAAGGATGAAACAAACCGAGGTGCTTATTGTTTGCGATGAGCAAATGATGCCGCATTACTCTCAAGCGGGTGACGCAGGCGCTGACTTGAGGTCTTCTCAAGCACTTGTCATCGAACCGGGGCAACGAGCCTTGGTTACGACCGGAGTCTCTATCGCTCTTCAGGATGGATTCGTGGGCCTAGTTCACCCGCGATCCGGTCTAGCTCTCAAGCACGGGATTACCGTTTTGAACTCACCTGGCACTGTTGACGCGGGCTATCGTGGCGAAATCATGGTCACTCTCATAAACACCGGCGACCTTCCGTTCGAAATTGCGGTTGGCGATCGCATTGCGCAACTGATCATCCAAGAGGTCTATCGAGCGCGATTTGTGCAGGTAGAGGTCCTCCCGGGCAGCGACAGAGGCAACCGTGGCTTCGGGTCGACTGGTGTTGCATGACAGAGAAAATCCTTCTTGCGAACAGGAGTCAACTCGGGCCCTTCGATTCCAGCGAAGTTGAGCTTCCGCTTGGGTTTCTCGACTTCGGTGCGATCCGGTTGGTTCCAGAATCAGATATTGGGATCCGTTTGGAAGTCGAAGAGAGCACCAATCGAGTGGTCGCACTCACACTGGAATCCGCAGGCACAACATTGCAGGTTTCGGTGTTTGCCGCTTCGAAACATGAAGGTGTTTGGTCTGATGTTTTAGCTCAGCTCCGAACGTCAATCGATTCTTCGGGTGGCTCTGCAACCGATTACATAGGCCAATTGGGCCCTGGTCTCGACGCAGAGGTTAAACAACCAGAAGGCGGTTTCAGGAAAATTCGTTTTGTCGGCGTGGACGGGCCGAGGTGGTTTATTCGCGGTTCTATCACCGGAGTTGCACTGGACGATTTGGTCGCAGCCACAGTAATTGAAGACATATTTAGGTCTCTCGTAATTCACCGGGGTGACTCACCCATGCCTCCCAAAGAACCCCTCGAGATCGTTGTACCGGCGGGCATAATTACTCCACCTAGGCCGGGGATTTAATGGCCGATAAGAATTCACCGATGTCAAAGCTCGGAATCGCAAAGCACGATGACGGCACCCTAAAACTGGACGGGCAATCTATGCTTGCCAGCCTTGGGGGAGTCTGGGGCATTCTCGAGTCTGCGGTGCCTGGTCTTGCCTATGCAGTGGTCTTTGCCTTGACCGGGCAGTTGTTTATCTCGGTTTACGCTGCCGGAACGCTGTCGCTAGTCTTTATTTTCGCTCAGGTTCTGCGTAAGCGTCCATTAGCACAAGCGATTTACGGTTTGTTGGGCATCGGTATTGCCGCATACCTAACCCTTCGCAATGGCTCTGATCTAAGTCACGCACGCGACTTCTTCATTCCTGGGCTTATTACGAATGTCGCCTACTTTGCCGGAATTTCGCTCTCGATTGCGCTCCGTTGGCCTCTGGTCGGTTTGCTGGTTGGTGTTTTTTCTGACGGTACACAGTGGCGCAAAGACAAGCATTTGGTGCGAAGATACTCTCTCATTACTTTGATCTGGGTTGCGCTTTTTGGTCTCCGATTGTTAGTAGAAGTGCCGCTATACCTTGCTAACGCAGTCGTATTGCTCGGCTTTGTGAAACTTGTCATGGGAATCCCGCTCTACGCACTGAGTGCGTGGTTCTCTTGGTTAGCGGTCAGGCCGTTATTGAGGCACGCCGAGTAGTGGTAATTTCGTCTTAGAACTTTCTGTATTAAGGAGTGAGCTGGATGTCAAAGGTGAACAGCTTCGGAGCAAGTGAATTGCTCAACGTCGGCGGCAAGAGCTACCGAATATTTAAACTAGCGGCTGCCAACGCGCATAAATTGCCATACAGCCTTAAGGTTCTTCTCGAGAACCTGCTCCGCACCGAAGATGGCGCAAACATCACGGCAGAGCACATCAAGGCCCTCGCCACTTGGGACCCAACTGCTGAGCCAGACACTGAAATTCAGTTCACGCCCGCTCGCGTGGTCATGCAGGACTTCACCGGAGTACCTTGCATCGTTGACCTAGCAACCATGCGCGAGGCGGTTGCCGCTCTCGGTGGCGACCCGAAGCGCATCAACCCTCTTGCACCGGCTGAAATGGTTATCGATCACTCGGTTGTGATTGATGTCGCAGGTTCACCTGAGGCTTTCGAACGCAACGTAGAGCTTGAATATGAGCGCAATGGTGAGCGTTACCAGTTCCTGCGCTGGGGTCAGACAGCTTTCGACGACTTCAAGGTCGTACCACCGGGCACCGGAATCGTGCATCAGGTAAACATCGAATACCTAGCTAGAACAGTCATGACCCGCGAGGTGAACGGTGAACTTCAGGCATACCCAGATTCTTGCGTTGGTACCGACTCACACACCACGATGGTAAATGGTCTTGGAATCCTAGGTTGGGGTGTCGGAGGAATCGAAGCCGAGGCCGCAATGCTAGGTCAACCGGTTTCAATGCTTATTCCGAAGGTTGTCGGGTTCAAACTCGTTGGCAGCATCCCAGTTGGTGCCACCGCTACCGATGTGGTTCTGACCATCACAGAGAAGCTCCGCAAGCACGGCGTTGTCGGCAAGTTCGTCGAATTCTATGGCGAGGGCGTCTCGTCGGTGCCACTTGCCAACCGAGCAACCATCGGCAACATGAGCCCTGAATTCGGTTCAACCGTCGCCATCTTCCCTGTAGACGAAGTCACGCTCGACTACCTGCGCTTTACCGGTCGTAGCGACGAAGAGATTGCGCTAGTTGAGGCATACACCAAGGCTCAGGGGCTTTGGCATGACCCATCGATCGAGCCCGTATTTAGCGAATACCTAGAACTCGACCTAAGTACAGTGGTTCCTTCGATTGCGGGCCCAAAGCGGCCGCAAGACCGCATCGAACTCTCGAGCGCAAAGGCTAACTTTGCCAAGGACATCGCGACCTACAGCGATGTCGCCTCCAAGCCCGCCGCGGTCGCCGGCCAGGAATACACGATTGACAACGGTTTCGTGACCATCGCCTCGATCACTTCTTGCACCAACACCTCAAACCCCTCTGTGATGCTTGCCGCTGGTCTATTGGCTCGCAACGCTGTTGCAAAGGGTCTCAAGGCACAGCCTTGGGTCAAGACCTCGCTTGCGCCAGGCTCCAAGGTAGTTACCGAGTACTACAAGAAGGCTGGGCTGACCGACGATCTAGATGCACTCGGATTCAACCTTGTTGGTTACGGTTGTACGACTTGCATAGGTAACTCTGGCCCGCTTGACGAGGCAATCAGTAGGTCTATCAACGATCACGACCTGGCAGTCACTGCTGTTCTTTCGGGTAACCGAAACTTCGAAGGCCGAATCAATCCAGACGTGAAGATGAATTACCTGGCTTCACCGCCGTTAGTAATTGCTTACGCACTTGCCGGAACCATGAACTTCGATTTTGAGTCCCAGCCGCTGGGCCAAGACCAGGCTGGCAACGACGTGTTCCTCGCCGACATTTGGCCAACTCCAGATGAGGTTCAGCGAACGATTGATTCTTCGATCAATTCAGAAATGTTCAAGACTCAGTACTCGGGAGTCTTTGAGGGTGACGAGCGCTGGCGTTCGCTACCGACTCCAGTTGGCGCGACCTTCAACTGGGACGCAAATTCAACCTACGTTCGCAAACCGCCTTACTTCGATGGAATGAAGCTTGAACCTTCTGCCGTTTCGAGCATCGCAGGCGCAAGAGCGCTAGCCGTCCTCGGCGACTCGGTCACCACCGACCACATCAGCCCCGCTGGTTCGATCAAGGCAGATTCGCCAGCTGGTCAGTACCTAACCGAGCACGGTGTCTCACGTTCGGATTTCAATAGCTATGGTTCGCGTCGTGGTAACCACGAAGTCATGATTCGAGGAACCTTTGCAAACATTCGACTAAGGAACCTTCTGCTCGATGGTGTCGAGGGTGGCTACACTCGCGACTTCACTAAGAGTGACGCACCTCAGGCCTTCATCTATGACGCCTCAAGCAATTATCAAGCCGAGGGAACTCCTCTGGTCATTCTTGCGGGCAAGGAGTACGGGTCCGGTTCATCGCGCGACTGGGCCGCAAAGGGCACCAGCCTTCTCGGTGTGCGCGCGGTAATCACCGAGTCTTTTGAGCGAATCCACCGCAGTAACCTGATCGGTATGGGCGTCTTGCCTCTGCAGTTCCCTGATGGGCAGACCGCATCTTCTCTCGGCCTAGACGGAACCGAAGTTTTCGACATCACAGGTGTCGAAGCGCTAAACGAGGGTGTCACTCCAAAGACCCTAAGAGTCACCGCGAAGCCATCTGCTCATTCGCCTGCCGGCAAGCCAGAGGTTGCTTTTGATGCCGTATTGCGCATCGACACCCCGGGCGAGGCAGACTACTACCGCAATGGTGGAATCTTGCAGTACGTGCTGAGAAGCTTGGTTGCCTAGTAAATGTCCTTGTTTGAGTCGATCAGGGGTCCCCGTGACCTTGATTCACTCAACTATGAGCAACTTTCGACTCTTTGTTTAGAGCTGCGAGAATATCTGGTGTCTGCGGTCGCAAGAACGGGTGGACACCTTGGGCCCAACCTCGGTGTGGTTGAGACCACCGTTGCGATTCACCGCGTGTTTAATTCGCCACAGGACCCGATAATTTTCGATACCGGTCACCAGTCATACGTGCATAAGCTCCTAACCGGTCGAAGCGACTTGAGCACTCTGCGGCAAAAAGGCGGGGTTTCGGGTTATCCCGATCGCCTAGAGTCTGTGCACGACGTGGTTGAGTCCTCACATGCCTCTTCCTCGCTATCGTGGGCCGACGGTATCGCAAAATCTTTCCGTCTCACTGGTCAAGATGACCGGTACGTCGTCGCTGTAATAGGCGACGGCGCACTAACAGGTGGCATGGCCTGGGAGGCCCTCAACAACATCACCGATGACAACGATCGAAAGTTAGTTATCGTCGTGAACGATAACGGTCGCTCTTATGCGCCAACCATCGGTGGACTTGCGCGCTACTTGACGAAGATCCGCACCGATACTCGTTACAAGCGCGCTTATCGATTCAGTCGCAAGGTTCTCAGCAAATTCGGCTGGATCGGCAACCTAGTTTGGCTGACAGCTCGTGGAGCCGGTAAGGGGCTAATCACAGCGGCAACACCGACTGGCATGTTTCCAAACTTGGACATCAAATACATCGGACCGGTTGATGGCCACGATTTGAAGGCTATGGAGCAAGCACTGCAGCAGGCAAAGCGCTATTCAAGCCCTGTAATTGTTCACGCCATCACGCAAAAAGGGCATGGTTTCGACCCGGCCATGTTGCACGAAGATGACCAATTTCACGCGGTTGGTCAGATCGACCCAACCACCGGCGAGTCGCTCGAGCCAAAGGGTGGTGCATCCTGGACATCGGTCTTCGCTGAAGAGGTCGTCCGCATTGCCGATAAGCGCGAGGACGTAGTCGGTATCACTGGCGCGATGCTGATACCGGTAGGCCTCGACGGGTTTGCTAAAAAATATCCCTCCCGCGTTTTCGATGTTGGTATCGCGGAACAGCACGCGGTTACTTCGGCAGCCGGTATGGCTTTTGGAGGGTTACACCCGATTGTTGCCGTCTATGCCACATTTATAAACCGTGGGTTCGATCAAGTTCTGATGGATGTTGCCTTGCATAAGGCTGGAGTAACCTTCGTACTCGATCGCGCCGGAGTTACCGGCCCCGATGGTCCTTCGCACCATGGAATGTGGGATTTGGCTCTACTCCAGATCGTGCCAGGCATTCGAATTGCCGCTCCAAGAGACGCTGAGCGCCTTCGTGAAGAGCTCAACGAGGCTGTGGCAGTAGCAGACGCTCCAACGGTCCTGAGGTTCCCTAAGGGCGTTGCAGGGTCTTCAATTGAGTCAGTAAAGAGGCTCTCAGACGGCGTTGATGTGCTTTTTGAAGCTGCGGCAAAGGACGTTTTGATCGTTGCAGTCGGTCCAATGGCTTCTATGGCACTCTCGATTGCGCAATTGCTCGCGGCGCAGGGAATAGGCACGACGGTTGTTGATCCACGCTGGGTTGTCCCGGTGCCTGGTTCAGTGATCAAGCTTGCCGCTGAGCATCGTCTAGTTGTCTCGATTGAAGACGGAGTTAAGGTCGGTGGCATCGGCACGAGGATTCGTCAGGACATGAGGGCCTCACAGATAGATACTGCGCTAAATGAGATCGGTTTACCTGATGAGTTTCTTGCAGCGGCTAGCCGTGGAGAGATTCTTGAAGAAGTCGGGCTTACTGCTCAAAACATTGCTCGAGATATTGTTGCGCAGGTGCTTGGCGCCAAAGTTCCGCACGCTAAGCAGCTGGAATCTGACCCGGTGGCAAGGCTTTCCACACTTGACTAATTGGTTCTGCCAAAAGCGCAATCTGCCACTGCCTTGCTACAAGACGCGCTAGTTGTTGGGCGATTTCCCCAGCTTCGTAGCCATCTGGTTCGTAAGAAAGTTGACGGAGTGAGTCTGGCGACAGGAGATTCTCAGGTGGAATACTTCGCTCCGCAGACACTCTTGCAATCACTTCTTTCGCCGCTACCAGGCGAGCATTCGCCAGAGGGAACTTAGTCGGCCAGTTTCGATGATTAGGTATTCCAGAGGCGCTGATGCGCATCGGTGGGAGTTCACGGGTATTAGAACCCAAATCAACTGCCGCCCACCAGATGTCAAGATAGCTCCGTGATGCTCGACCATTAAAAGCACGGTCGTTGGCGAGAACGGATTTGCTTCGCGGTTGCGACAAAGCTGCGTGAATTAGTGACCTATCAGGAATTAGACGGCCGGGTGAAACATCTAGTTTCAGGGCTAGCGCTTCGCGTGCCTCCCAAAGCGCCTTAGCAATTGCGAGTTGTCGTTGTTCACGCAACTCTTGGATCCCGCTCATACCTCGCCACCGATCAGTTTTCGGCGCCTTTGGTTTAAAGCCGAGCAAGTGTTGCATCTCCTGATTGACGATTTCCGTCTTATCTTGTTCTGCGATTTTTGCAAGCAGATAGTTACGCATTTGGGGGAGCACGTCCACGTCGAGCGCAGCGTAATTTAGCCAAGACTCGGGTAATGGTCGAGTAGACCAATCCGCGGCCGAGTGCTCCTTTGCCAGTCGCATTTGTAGCGCGAGTTCGCAAACCGCTCCGAGCCCAACCCGTTCGAAACCAAGAAGGCGAGAAATGAGTTCGGTGTCAAAAAGGGCGGCTGGGTTTAAGCCAAGTTCTGCTAAACAGGGCATGTCTTGGGTTGCAGCGTGAAGAATCCACTCCTGCGAATTCGTGAAGTTTGCAAGAGTTTCAAGGTCCTTTTCAGCCAAGGCAATTGGGTCCACTAAGTAGATTTCTGAACCTTCGCGATGAAACTGGACTAAGTATGCGCGCTGGCTGTATTTGAATCCACTTGCCCGCTCGGCATCAACCGCCAAAGGTCCTAACCCGTTTTGCAGGTCATTTATTGCTGCTGAGAGAGCTGCTTCGTCTTCAACGAAAAAAACGCGAGCGCGGGGTGAGTCAAGCAGCGGTAAGTCTTCAGGCGCGTCGTTCAATTGTCGGAACGTCCTCGCCGTGAAGTGAATAGCCAGACATCATACAAATCAGGTCTTGCCAAGCTTCAATATGGGCAGCAAAATTGTCTGGGACCGGGCACCATGAGGCACGAAGCTCAAGCTCCGCGTGTTGTTTTTGTGCAGCGATAGACCCGTGCCCAACCGAAATAACTCGCGTGGTTGTTCCTGCTTCGGCCGAATACTCAGCGCCCCGATTCCCCATCGCGGTGATCAACCAGGCCCAAGCCAGATCGCTACTTTCATCGGTAAAACCGATGTCTGTCTCCAGAGGTGACTTGGCGAAACAGATTACGCGAAAGTTGGTCGACCAGTTCTCTTGGGGTAGGTCGTCCCAGAGTAGGACAAATCTACCGGTGCCCAAGTCGATTTTCGCCGAGGTTGATTCTGGATCAACATCGCATGAGAAGGCGAGTGCGTGGCGTGCCAAGTTCTGTGGCGCCTCAATCTGGACAATCTTGACCTCTGGGCGAACTTCAGCATCGCACAACGCAAGAGCAGCTAACTTAAAGTCGGCGCTCGCGTCTTGGTCAAAATCAATTTCAATCATCTAGCCAAGGCTAAGGGGAGAGGCTCTAAAGGCCCTGTATTTGACGCCATATGGTGAACCTTGTGTCTCCAAGAATTTCCTGAAAAACTAACTCGGCAGAGCCGATACCCAGTTTGTCGAGTTGGGGTTCAGACCCTCCGGTGTTAGTCAAGCAGAGCTCGACGGGTATCCCGGCCTTCACAATTTCTGCGAAAACATTTGGGCCAAGCTCGAGAAGTATTCTTTGGTAACCCAGTTCCATAAGGTGGCCAATCGCCGCCTCGGGTGATTGTCGCAATTCCAGATATCGGTGCGACGAGAC
>CANGNZ010000040.1 GCA_947455435.1 Microbacteriaceae bacterium | reverse complement strand
GCCAACGCAGACGTCCGTGGTAGGTCAAGCATGCCAATGGCGGCGCTCGCTATGTCGGTTTCGAGCGAGTGTATGAGCCCGCCACCGACCATCAGAATGATGCCGTAGCTGGTTGCGCAATAAAGAAAGATTGTGGCTGTTGCCGCGACAATCGAACCACGCAGCTGGGGCAAGGATATGCTCCAGAAAGCGCGGAGCCTACCCGCGCCAGAGAGTTCGGCAGCTTCGTCGATTGAGTGGTCTAACTCCGACCATTGACCACCGATTGTTCTAACAGCCAGAGAGTAGTTTATGAAGACGTGCGCAACGATGATCCAAAAGGCCGAGGTTGTATTCCATTTATGGAATGCACTAAACGCTGCTGCGACAACAATCGTTGGCAGCATGAAGGGCACGGTGATTAGCGCGCGAACGATTTTTTGACCACCGAACCTGCGGCGGTAGAGAACATATGCGCCAGGGATTCCGAGCACTAAGCAAACGATAGTAGAAACAGCCGCCTGCCAAAAAGTGAACCAGAGAACATCGAGCGTCTTCGGGTCGAGGAGGTCGTGCAGCCATTCACGCGTAAAACCGCGAGCGAGAATCGTGCTCAGTGGCCAGTAGAACAAAACCCCGATGAAGAGTATCGGAGCCGCCCAAGCTAGCTTTTTAGCCAAAGATGCTCGCCCAAGCCTTCAGCCAAGCCTCGCGGTTTTGGCTAATCTTCAAGTTTTCGCCCAACACGCTTGTTGCCCCTGGGGCCTTGGTTGCCCACGACTCAGGAATAGTGGCCTGCTTATTGATCGGGTAGACATACATCGAACCTGGCATGGAGTTTTGAAACTTCAACTCGGTCAACCACTTGATTAGCTTTGCCGCTCCCGAGGGATTCTTGGCACCGGTCAGAGTCGCGGCGTATTCTGTTTGCCTAAAGCAGCCACCACGTATTGCCGCTGTATTCGCTTCGTCTGCAGGTGACGACGAATAACTGAGGACGATTGGGTAGTCACCCTTGCCGGCTGATCCAGAGAAGTCTGTGTAATAGGCGTCTTCCCAGCCAGCATCGATCTTCACGCCGTTGGCTTTAAGCGCCTGCCAAAAGTTTTGCCAATTACCCTCGCCGAACTGGGCCACCGTTGCCGCCAAGAAACCCAATCCGGTTGAAGAGGTGGTTGGGTTTTCGACCACCGTCAGGTTTTTGTATTCGGGTTGGGTGAGCTGCGTCCAGGCAGTGGGTGCCTTGATTGCATGCTGCTTGAACCACGAGACGTCGTAGTTGAAGCAGACGTCGGCGTAGTCAATTGCTGTCACGGTCGATTTTTCCAGGATTCCGGCGTCTTCGGCCTTGCCAAGAAAAGTGTTGTCGATGCCATAAACGGCGTCGGCGATGGGATCGCCTTTGGTCAGCACAAGCTTGTTGGTCAGCGCGCCAGCATCGCCCGCCTTGACGATGGTTAGCTTTAGCCCACTCGACTTCTCAAAGTCAGCAATCAGCTCTTTGCTAATCACAACCGAATCGTGAGTGGCGAGCACCAACTCATTGCTTGCTTTAGCAGAGCAACCCGTGAGTAGCAGAACTGCTGTTGCGATGTATGCAATTTTTGGAATACGAAACATTCCAAACTCCTTCCTACGCCGGTATTACCCGGATCAGGTTTAACGGTCGGCGACTTTCGTCACCCTCTCAGCCCTGAGGCTCCCGTGTGTTTATTAACTTATTGGAACTAGGTTAGTGCCCAGCTGCAGCTGCGGCGGCCGCCTCTTCGGCAGCTGACTTCTGGCGAAGAGCTGGAACCTTGATGATCAACGCCAAGACAAACGCAACTGCAACCACGCCGGCTGCGCAAACGAACACCAAGACTGCCGAGTCTGCGAAGCCCATTAGGAACGGGCGTGCGACGCGAGGGTCGAGACCGTTCAAGAATGAAGAATCGGTGCTAAGGCTTGGGCCGCCTGATGGCATTGTTGCATTCGGGTGTTGCGCCGAATACAGCAGACTGCCAGCCATATTTTGGTCCTTGATGGCAATCGACTTGTCGCCCGCGGCCGACTGCAACCCGGCCTGAACCGACTTGTTCGCTAGGGCCGACTTGATTGCGTCTGGAAGACGGTTGAACAGAATCGAGATGAACACTGCAACACCCAAGGTTCCACCCATTTGACGGAAGAACATTGTCGACGAGGTGGCAACACCGATGTCGCTAGCAGGCACCGAGTTCTGAGCGGCAAGAGTCAGGGTCTGCATTAGCTGACCAAGACCCATACCGATTACGACCATCGAGATGGCCATGACCCATAGCGGAGTGTCGTAGTGGTAGCCGAACAGGCTGACGTAGCCCGACATGAGCATGCCGGTGCCGAGCACCATGAAGATCTTGTACTTGCCGGTGCGACTGGTGACCTGACCGCTGATCATGGTTGCAGTCATCATGCCGAGAACCATAGGGAGCATTAGCAGGCCAGACTGCGTCGGAGTTACACCGTTGACGATCTGAAGGAGTAGCGGAAGAGTCATCATTCCACCGAACATTCCGATACCGACGATTACACCGAGGATTGTGGTCAGGCTGAACGTGCGGTTACTGAAAAGCTTGAGGGGCAAGATTGCCTCAACACCAGCTGCGCGCTCGGCGAAGATGAACGCGGTGATACCGACGGCGCTGGTGATGTACATAGCGATCGAACCGGCGCTAGCCCAACCCCAGTCGCGGCCGTTCTCGGCTACTAGGAGCATCGGGACAACACCAAGGACGATGGTGATAGCGCCAAGCCAGTCGATGCGGTGCTTCACAGGGGTGTGTGGCACGTGAAGGAACTTCCAAACCAGGAACAAGGCAACTGCGCCTAGTGGAACGTTGATCAGGAAGATGTACTTCCAGCCGGCAATTCCGAGAATCTGACCTGCACCGGCGAATAGACCACCGATAACTGGGCCAAGAACGCTCGAAGTTGCGAACACGGCGAGGATGTAACCCTGGTAGCGAGCGCGCTCGCGTGGCGAGGCGATGTCAGAAAGAATCGTGATTGCAAGAGCAAACAGACCACCGGCACCCAAGCCCTGAACCGCACGGAAGGCAGCGAGCTGGTACATGGTTCCGGCGAAAGCCGAAAGTAGCGAACCAAAGACGAAGATCGAGATCGCGATTAGGAACAAGCGGCGGCGCCCGAAGATGTCACCGAGTTTTCCGTAGATCGGTGTCGCGATGGTCGAGGTGATTAGGTAGGCGGTGGTCACCCAAGCCTGAAGCTCGAGACCCTTAAGGTCATCTGAGATGGTTCGCATTGCGGTTCCGACTACGCTCTGGTCGAGGGCCGAAAGGAACATTCCAGCCATAAGGCCGACCAAAACAAGCAAGATCTCTTTGTGAGACATCTGGCCCGCAACTGGGGTTTTGTTTGCATCCTTAGACAAGGGCAACTCTTTTCTGTTCGAAAGTTAGGCTTGAAGCCATGTTGAAGAAAACGCTCGGGGCGATGGCCACCGTATTAGCACTTGGTTCAATACTAAGCGCCAGCGTTCAGGCAACCGCCGTTGAGGGGTTCGATACAACCCAACACTCGCTGACCGCCGCTAATTCCCCATGGGTTTTGGTTAACAAGAAAAACCCGCTAAATCCGAAAAACTACGTGCCAGCAAACTTGGTAACGCCAAAGCAGTTCAACGGTGGCGGCTTGAGGTTGGCGAAACCGGCGGCGGACGCATTCTTGAAACTTGCGCTGGCCGGCAAGGCGGCGGGGGCAGGCTCAATTTCGATCGCTAGCGGCTACCGGTCATTCACGCGTCAGGTTGCAGTTCACGCCGAGGATGTCAAAAAGTTTGGCGTGGTTGCCGGTGAAAAGCTGGCCGCCCGCCCAGGTTTTAGCGAACACCAAACTGGTTTGGCTGTTGACGTCTGGGCGCCAAGTCAAGGCTGTCGAATTCGCGTATGTTTTGCGACCACAAAGGCAGGCAAATGGCTGAAGACAAATGCTTGGAAGTACGGTTTTATCATTCGATACCCAGACGGGTCATACCCAACCACCGGCTACCAGTTTGAGCCTTGGCACATTCGCTTCGTGGGCGTTGAACTGACCACTGAAATGCACGCCAGAGGCATCACCATTCTCGAAAAGTTTTGGGACTATCCGGCAGCGCCGAAATACTAGCCCAAGACTCCGTCAACCAGCGCCTTAGCCTCGGCCTGCACCAGCTTTAGGTGGTCGGCACCCTTAAACGATTCGCCATAAATCTTGTAGACGTCTTCGGTGCCAGAAGGTCTGGCGGCAAACCATGCGCTCGCCGTTTGAACCTTGAGCCCGCCGAGCGCTGCGCCATTGCCAGGTGCGTGCGTCAACACCGCGGTGATTGGCTCACCGGCAAGCGTTGAGGCGGTTACATCGCTGGTGCTCAGTTTGCCAAGCTTCGACTTTTGCGCGGGAGTCGCCGCTGCATCAATGCGTTCGTAAACGCTCTCACCAAACTTTGCGGTGAGTTCGGAGTAATGCTGTGAAGGCGTCTTGCCTGTCACCGCGGTGACTTCGCTCGCAAGCAGAGCCAAGATCAGGCCGTCTTTGTCGGTAGACCAAGCTGTGCCGTCTTTGCGTAGGAACGAAGCACCGGCAGACTCTTCGCCACCAAAGCCGACGCTGCCGTCGATAAGCCCAGGCACAAACCACTTGAAGCCGACCGGCACCTCGATGAGTTGGCGACCGAGCGATTCGACTACTCGGTTGATGATCGACGAAGAAACCATGGTCTTTCCAACCGCGGCGGTAGTCGACCAGCCCGGGCGGTTGCGGTAGAGGTAGTCGATCGAAACGGCCAAGAAATGGTTTGGGTTCATCAAGCCGAAGTCGCGGGTGACGATGCCGTGGCGGTCGGCATCGGCGTCGTTGCCGGTAGAGATGTCGAAGCGGTCGCGGCCAGCAATCAGCGAGGCCATTGCGTATGGGCTCGAGCAGTCCATGCGAATCTTCGAATCCCAGTCGAGGCTCATGAAGCCGAACTGAAAGTCAACGTCTGGGTTCACCACGGTTAGGTTCAGATCGTAGGCTTCGCCGATTTCTCCCCAATAGTCAACCGATGCTCCGCCCATTGGGTCGGCGCCGATTGACACGTTTGAGCCGGCGATTGCCTCAAGGTTGAGCACAGCGCCAAGTTGTGAGACGTAGTTGCCTTTGAAGTCGAACCTGGCGGCTTTTGGTGAAGATTTTTTCACTTCACGCAGGCCGCCGGCGATGATTTCGTTTGCTCGGGCGGCAATCCAGTTGGTGGCATCTGAATCGGCAGGGCCGCCGTGGGGCGGGTTGTATTTGAAGCCGCCGTCGGTTGGTGGGTTATGGCTCGGGGTGATCACCAGGCCGTCCGCGCGCGAAGAATCGTTGCCGGCTTTGCCTTTGTTGTGGTTGATGATCGCGACCGAAACCGCTGGGGTTGGCGTGTAGCGCTCACCTAGGTCTATCAGGGCCGTGACCCCGTTGCCGGCGAGCACCTCGAGAGCGGTTAGCTCGGCCGGGCCACTGAGTGCGTGGGTGTCTTTGCCAACATAGATCGGGCCTTGAATGTTTTCGTTTCGACGGTACTCAACAATCGCTTGGGTGATTGCTGCGATGTGGTCGTGGTTGAAAGAGGTGTTGAAAGAGTTGCCTCGGTGGCCGGAGGTACCAAACGCAACCTTCTGTTCGGCGATGGTGACGTCTGGGTGGTTCTCGTAATAGGCCTCGATTAGTGCGCCAACGTCGACAAGGTCACTCTGTTGGGCCTTCTGACCCGCGCGTTCGTTCATAGTCCTATTTTGGTGGCCTAGCGCAGGCTAAAGGGCGCTTCAACGTAACAAACGAGTAACCTTGAAGGGTGATTGACCTAAACCTTCTACGCGAAAACCCGGCAGCGATCAAGGCGTCTCAGCGCGCTCGCGGAGCCAGTGAGTCGTTGGTCGATGAAGCGGCTGCCGCCGATGAGGCTTGGCGTGCAAAGCTAATTGAGTTCGAAAATCTTCGTGCCGAGCAGAATGCGCTCAGCAAAGAGGTTTCGACGGCGCCAAAAGAAGAAAAAGGCGCTCTAGTTGCCAAGGCGCAGGAGCTCGGAAGCCGCGTAAAGGCGGCCGAAGCCGCAGCCAACGAGGCTTCAGAAGAACTAAACACGCTTGTTTGGAAGATCGAAAACGTAGTCATCGACGGTGTTCCTGCCGGCGGCGAAGACGACTTTCTTGTAATTCGCGAAGTTGGCACCAAGGCAACCTTTGACTTTGAGCCACGCGACCACGTTGCGCTCGGCGAGCTCCTCGACATCATCGACCTTGAGCGCGGAACCAAGATTTCGGGCAGCCGCTTCTACTTTTTGAAGGGCATGGGTGCTCGCCTCGAGCTCGCGCTGATGAATCTCGCCCTTGACCTCGCCACCAAGGCAGACTTCACCGCGCTAATCACCCCAACCCTGGTTCGCCCAGAGGTTATGGCCGGCACGGGTTTCTTGGGTGAGCACGCAGACGAGATCTATTACCTACCAGCCGATGACCTTTACCTAACCGGCACGAGTGAGGTTGCGCTCGCCGGCTACCACCGCGACGAAATTCTCGACCTGTCAAACGGCCCGATTCGCTACGCCGGTTGGAGCACCTGCTACCGCCGAGAGGCCGGCAGCCACGGCAAAGATACTCGCGGCATCCTGCGCGTGCACCAGTTCAACAAACTCGAGATGTTCAGCTACATCGACCCTGACCAGGCCGAGCAAGAGCACCTAAAGCTACTCGCTCTAGAGGAGCAGATGCTTCAGGCCTGTGGCTTGGCTTATCGCGTTATCGACACCGCTGCCGGCGACCTCGGCTCAAGCGCTGCCCGCAAGTACGACTCTGAGGCTTGGGTGCCTAGCCAAAATACCTATCGCGAACTCACCTCGTCTTCGAACTGCACAACCTTCCAGGCACGCAGACTCAACGTTCGCTACCGCAAAGAGGACGGCAAGACGGCAACCGCAGCCACCCTGAACGGCACGCTTGCCACCACGCGCTGGCTCGTGGCAATTCTTGAAACTCACCAGCAGGCCGACGGGTCGGTGCTAATTCCAGAGGCACTTCGCCCATACCTTGGTGGTGCCGAAGTGATTTCGCCTAAGGTTCGAGGCTAATCGCGTGCTCGCTGCCCAAGACCGTTGGCTTATTGCCATCGACATCGACGGCACCCTTGTGCACGACGACGGCTATCTTTCGCCAGCAGTGGTTGAAGAGGTTCAGCGAGTTCGAAACCTTGGCCACCACATTGTTGTTGCCACCGGCCGATCTGCAGCCAACGCGATCCCCGTAATCAAACAACTGGGTTTCGAACAAGGCCCTGCAGTGGCTTCAAACGGAGCCGTCAGAATGAAGATCGACAACGAACACCCTCGCGGCTACCACCAAGAAGAGGTGATCACCTTTGACCCAACCGAGGTGCTTGGCAAACTCATCGAAGCCTTGCCTGACGCCCACTTTGCGGTTGAAGATGCCGACGGCAGTTACCGCTTTCACAAGCATTTTCCGAAATATGCACTAGGCGACGAAAACATCGAAACACCGCTCGATCAGCTGATGAGTAGCCCGGTCAGCCGCGTGGTTGTGCTGAGCCCAGGCCACGACGTTGCCGACTTTCTAGACAAAGTTGAGTCGATTGGGCTGCAATCGGTCAGCTACGCCATCGGCTACACCGCTTGGCTAGACATTGCGCCGAAAGGCATAACCAAGGCGAGTGCGCTCGAAAAGATTCGCCAAGACCTCGGTGTTCACGAGAGCAAGTTGATTGCAATTGGCGATGGCCGCAACGACATAAACATGCTGCAGTGGGCGCAAGCCGGCGGCGGTTTTGGTTTCGCGATGGGTCAAGGGCCAGATGAGGTGAAGGCCGCGGCCACGGCAGTCACCTCCTCGGTGGACGATGACGGCGTTGCCAGGGTTCTCTCAGGTTTTGAGGGCATTCTGTTTACTGAGTCACTCGGGTAAACTAGACCAGTTATTTGGCGGACTTCGAAAGGTCCAGATGAACAAGCACGACAATCGAGGGATTATTAGATCTCGTCGTGCTTTCGCGCGCCATGGGGAAATCGCCCCACAAAAGGTTTCTTCAGCCATCTGGGGGTTGGTTTTCAAGGGCTTAGCGGTAGTCGTAGGAGCGGCGATCGCTTTCGCTGGAATAACGGTTTTGAATTTCACCAACACTTTGAACAAAAACACGGTTCAGCTGGTCGATGCAAACGGCAACAAGATCAAACCGGCCGACCTAAAAGGCGCAATCAACGTATTGCTTGTCGGTTCGGATTCTCGCGCGGGCCAGGCGAGTGTTTTTGGCCACGACAAGTCGGTTCTCGCCGACGTCATCATTCTTTTGCACATCTCGGCCGACCGCAAGAACGCGGTTGCTATGAGTTTTCCAAGAGACCTCATGGTGCCTTGGCCAGCCTGCCCAAGTACCAGCGGTGGTGGCGGCTATCTGCCACAGAGTCTCGGCCAGATTAATGCGACCATTTCAAACGGCGGCCCTGGCTGCACATTGCTGACAGTCGAAAAGCTCACCGGAGTGACTATTCCTTACCTCGCGATGATCAACTTCAGCGGTGTTATCGAAATGTCTAACGCCATCGGTGGCGTTGAGGTCTGTGTTGCCAAAGACATTCACGATACATACACGTTCCTAAACCTAACTAAAGGCAAGCACGTGCTTCAGGGCATGGAAGCCCTCCAATTCTTGCGTACCCGCCACGGTGTTGGCGACGGCTCAGACCTCAGCCGCATCTCGAACCAGCAGGTTTTCTTGACCTCGCTAGTTCGCAAGGTTCGCAGCGAGGGCGTGCTCACCAACCCGGTAAAGCTTTATTCGCTCGCCAACGCAGCCGTTCGCAACATGACACTTTCGAGCTCACTCGCCGACCTTGGCACCATGGTTGCCATCGGTGGTGCTCTCAAGAACATCCCGCTCGAAAAGATCACTTTCTTGCAGGTGCCTTCGCGCGGCGGTTTGCCAGCCCCTTACTCAGGCCGAGTGATGCCGGTTTATGAGAAGGCAGACATTCTGTTTCAGAAACTGGTCAACGATCAGCCAATCCTCATCGCCAAGGCTCAACCCGGCACGGGAGCCGTTGTTGCCACACCGACGCCGACAGCCGGTTCAACTCCAACTCCAACCCCGACCTCTTCGGAGTCTTACCTCGACGACACATATCGCGGAACAAACGGTTCACAAACCACCTGCTCGGGTTAGTCTTTAGCCATGACCGAACATGTTTCGGCTCTGGATCTGTTTACGATCGGCATCGGCCCTTCGAGCTCACACACCGTGGGCCCAATGAGGGCCGCAGCCCAGTTCAATGACGAACTGCGAGCCACAGGCTTACCCAACTCTCCCATTCGCGTTACCCTTTACGGTTCACTTGGTGCAACCGGCATTGGCCACGGCACAACCAACGCGATCCTCGCCGGCCTTGAGGGCGAGCAACCCGAAACATGCGACCCGCAGCGAGTGCGCGAACTAACTGCAAACCCAAACGTTGAGTTTTTCTTTGAACCGCGGACGCATCTGCCAAGGCATTCGAATGCCATGAAGTTCGAATC
>CANGNZ010000039.1 GCA_947455435.1 Microbacteriaceae bacterium | reverse complement strand
TGTGCCGGTGCGGCGAAACCAACGGTCATGAGTCCAAGAGTGGCAATGGTTGCCAGAAGCGATTTGATTTTCACGTTAACCCTTTACAGTGATAGGCATTGTCTCCATTTTAGGTCGCGCGGGCAACATACACCCGAAATTGACCTGTTTCGGCATGTAAACAAAGACCCCCAGCAAAGCTGGAGGCCTTTGTTTGAGTGACCTTTTTACTTATTGAACTTCAGGGCCGCTCCGCGCTTTACGGAGTCACTTGAAGCAGATACCTTCCAGGCCAGCTTGGTCTTCAACTTGCTGTTGAATGACTTCGCGATAGCGCAGGTAAGTGTCGCGCGCTTAAGGCCTAGCGTCTTCTGCCAAGCTTTGGTTCCGCCAGGAGCCACGATGCCGGTGCAGGTCAACAAGGTTGCCTTGCTGTGAGCCTTCACCGCAGCCTTCACCTTGGCAACGAAACCTAGCGGGACCCACCAAGAGTTACCGGCGAACTCGCCAACAGCAATCTCGGTTGAAACGACCACAATCGGAGCAGCGGTGACCACAACGTTGTTACTCGAAAGCTTCACGGCTGTCTTGAACCCCTGCTTGGTACCGGTTAGTTCGACGGTAACCGTCTTGCCAATGTCGCCAGTAACAGGAGTGTAGGTAGCCGCGGTTGCACCCGAGATGTTGTTGCCGTCGAGCTTCCACTGGTAAGTGAACGTGACACCGGTGTCCCAGTTGCCCTTGTTCATCGCAAGAGCCTTGCCAACAACACCAGTACCGGTGATCACCGGAGCAGTTGCGTTAGTTAGATCTGGGGCGCAAGGGTCGGTGCTGTAGAACGAGGTGATGAACGGTGCGCCGCTGTTGAAGCCTGGGCAAATCGTCCAGGTGTTCTCGTCGGCCCAAGAGGTCGAAATGTTCCAGTTCGCTGCCTGGTAGTAGGCGATGCTCACCTGGTCGGCGTTCGAATAAGGGGTTTCACCATTCTCAATCGAGCCCATTGGGATTCCGAATCCGGTCTGGTCCGGAGACCAGTTGACCGAGTCGAACCAGGTGTTTTCTTTTGTTCCGAAAGGCCCCTGCGAGCTGTTCGATGCATCGGTCACGTGACCCATCGAGTACGCGCGTGAGATTTCGTAGTTTCGAACATAACCAGCGATCGAGCCTACGTTGCTTGCACCAGTGGTGTCGCCTGTCGAGTAAAGGTCCTCGGCCGTGTTCCAGCTCAAAGTGCCGAACAGGCCGCCGACGTTGTCTTGTCCATGGACGTCACCGAATGAACCGACACGGTAGAAGTCGCCGTCGCCCTCGGCGACAAAACCGCCCACGTCGGTTGAACTTGGGGCGTTGACGTCGACGTTGGCAAAGCTATCGCGGATTTCGCCGCAGAAGTAGCCACCCAAACCACCGATTCCGTGACCGCTGCCGTTATGGGTAATCGTGCCGGTTGCGTGAGAGGAATAAATTGATGCGCAGTCGGTATCACCGGTAAGCCCGCCGACATAGTTTCCGGAACCATTCATGGTAATTGTTCCGTTCCAACTTGAATGATCGAATGTGCCGTAGAAGTAACCGACGAGGCCACCGATTTCACCACCGACATCGGTTGAGGTGAAGTTGACGGTTGATGTCACGTTGGTGATGTTGGCACCGCTGTCACCCGAAACCGAGCCGAAGTCCCAAGTGTTGCTACCGGTGGCATTGATCGAACCCGAGAAGGTGGAATCAGAGACCGAGGCTTCACCGCGACCATAAAGAAGGCCAAGCGTGTTGTAGCCGCTGTTATCGAGCACACCAGACACATTCATGTTGATGAATGAAGAGTTGGAGCTGTAGGCAGTTCCCCAAACACCAAAGTTGTTGTGAGTTACCGGGGTGTTAGCGCTGAAAGTGATCGTCTTGCCATCGCCGTCGTAGTGACCCTGAAAGTCTTGGTCGCCCACCCAGTTGCTCGGCAAGGTGATGTTCGCAGTCTGCTTGAAATAGGTGTTAGGGCCACCGCAACTCGAAACTGCGTGCAGAGCAGTTGCGTCTGGGATCAGGTAAGGGTCGGCCTGAGTGCCTGCGCCGGTGAATGCACCGGCAATCGAAATGTCGACCGAGTCGGTTGGAACCGTGACCTGGCTAGTGTTGTCGCCAGGCATGCCACCAAATTCGATTGAGTAGGTACGAGCACCATCAGTGATGTCGTTCCAGAAACCATTTGGGTAAATCTGACCGATGTCCTCGTTGCCGCCTGAGTCGTTTGGCTCGCCATTGTTCCAGTTGTTGAAACCGCCGTTGACGGCAACCCCGGTACCGTTATCGCCTTGGCCGCGGTAGAAAACGGTGCCGGCCTCGGGGCCAGACATCCAAGTCCAGTCTCCTTCGACGGCTGCGTCGCTAGCGCCGAGCCAGTCATCTTGACTTAGGAGGTTCGAAACAATGATGTTTTCAAGTGAAGTGGTGACGGTAGCCATGTAGCCGAACGTGTTGTTACCGTTGGCAACCAGAGGTGTTGCTTGAGCGGTTGCGATCGCGTCGTTGAACCCGCTGACGCTTGGGCTGCGCTCGAAAATGTGCCCGCTGATTGGGTCTTGTATCAGACCGGCGTCTGAGACCTCGGCGTAAATCTTGTAGCTGCCGGCACAAGGCTTCTGCACCGAAACCTCTGCCATGGCGGCCGTCAGTTGATCTTGGGTTCCTTCGAGCCAAACACCTTGCGCAGTGTATCCACCATTGCTCACGAGGGTGGCGCCTGAACCGTTGTTGTTCCAGGTGACCGTGCCCATGTTCGAAATGATCGCAAGGCGAAGAATGGTGGCTGGGTCATAGCCCGAAACGATTGATCCAGCGAAGGTGTCGTTTGTGTCAACGAGCGACACTGCCGGGGTTCCGGTGGCATAGGCCGGCACCGAGAGGCCAACAGTCATTAGTCCAAGTGCGGCGACAGAGGCAAGAAGTGCTTTGATTTTCAAGATAACCCTTTGCGGTTGAGGTATTACCCTGACTTTACGGCGTAAATAAGCAAAAATTCGGTTTGCCGAAGATATTTGCTAAAAAGTTACTTTTAGGGGGCTACCCCTGTTTATCGTCGACGCCAAATGACAACCGAAGTTCGGCTCGATGGGCGTTGCCCGCGGGCCAGCGTTTCAACCCCAGAGTCACCGGCGGCGAACACTCGCGCACCTGGGCGGTTCATTAGTTCATTTGCCAGCGCCTGTTCGAGATCGCGCACTCTTTTTTGTAATTCGGCGTTCTGGTTTTCAAGCTCAAGGATGCGCTTGATGCCTTCGAGGCTCACGCCTTCGTTACTGAGTCGAGCAATTTCGCGCAGCTGGGCAACGTTGCGCATGGTGTATCGACGCGACTGCCCACCCGTGCGGGTCGGAATCACCAAGCCCATGCGGTCATACTGGCGCAGGGTTTGCGGGTGCATGAAGGCGAGTTCGGCGGCAACGGCGATGGCGAACATCGGGGTGTCTACGTCGAACTCGTCCATCAGCTACTCCTAGAGCAATCCGGCTTTATTTAGCAAATCTTCTCGCGGGTCTTCTTGCGGCAGCAGGGCATCAAACTCGGCGAGCGCTTGCTTGGCTTTTTCTGAGACGTGTGCAGGCACAGCGATTTCGACAGTTGCCAAAAGATCGCCAACTGCCTTAGCCCCTTGGACGCCTCTGCCTTTGACGCGAAGAACGCGGCCGTTCGGTGTGCCAGGTGTGACCTTCAGCTTTACCGGCTCGCCGCCGAGAGTCGGCACCTGAATTGTTGCGCCTACTACCGCCTCGTGAAACGTGACCGGCACTGTCACGCGAATGTTGTTGCCGTCACGCGAAAACACCGGGTGCGGTTTTACGTGGACGTCGATGATTAGGTCGCCGGCTGGCCCACCGTTAGGCGATGCCTGGCCTTTGCCGCGAAGCTTAATCTTTTGGCCGTCGCTCACGCCTGCCGGAATGTTTACAGTTACTTCTTTGCCATTCAGGTTCAGCTTGATGCTGGTGCCGTGTATCGAGTCGATAAAGGCCAAGGTGGTTTTGGTGCTGAGGTCAGCTCCGCGCTGTGGGCCGCCAAAGCCTCCGCCGAAACCACCGCCGCCAAACAGGTTCGCGAAGACGTCTTCGAAACCAGCGCCGCCCCCGTTGAAACCAGCGCCTTGACCACCGGCACCGCCGGTGAATCTAGGGCCACCGCCCATGGCGCGAACCTGATCGTATTCGGCGCGCTTCGACTTGTCGTTTAGAACGTCATACGCCTCATTGATTTCTTTGAAGCGCGCCTCAGCCTTGGCATCACCTGGGTGGAGGTCTGGGTGAAACTCGCGAGCAAGCTTGCGATACTTCTTCTTGAGCTCGGCCTCAGACACATCTTTCGATACGCCCATGACCTTGTAGAAGTCTTTTTCGAACCAGTCCTGACTAGCCATTACTACCCCTCAAGCGGAATGTTGACCGCAACCATTGCCGGGCGTAGCAGGCGGTCGCCCACCATGTAACCCGATTCGATGACTGCGGCAATAACTGTTTCAGTTACTCCCTCGGTTGGATTCTGAACAAGTGCGTTGTGGAGCTCTGGGTTGAACTTGTCACCCTCGGCACCAAACGCCTTGAGACCAAACTTTTCGCCCGAGGCGCGAAGCTTGGTGACGACTGCAGCAAAAGGCGTTCCTTCTAGGTCGCCGTGCGCTTCGGCCCGCGACAAGTCGTCGAGTGCTGGCAGCAAGGCGCGGAACACTTCGGCGATCGCTAGGTTGCGAGCAACATCGCGGTCGCGCTCAACCCGGTTCTTGTAGTTCACGAACTCTGCCTGCATGCGCTGGAGGTCGGCTAGAAGCTCGGCCTCTTTGCTGATCGGCCCAGTCTCTTCGACAAGGTCGGCTAATTCCTGATCGAGCTGGTCAGGGCTTTCGCCCTGACCAGCCTCGTCTTGAGTGTTGTCGTCTGACATTACTTCTTGTCGTCCTCGTCTTCGACGACTTCGGCGTCAACAACGTCTTCGCCATCGGTCGAGTCGGCAGGAGCTTCTTCAGCCGGGGTCGCGTAGATTGCCTCGCCCATCTTCTGCGAAGAGGTGTTCAGCTTCTCGATCGCTGCCTTGACTGCGTCGATGTCTTCACCGGCGAGCGCGGTCTTCAAGGCGTCGACGTCGGCCTGGACCTCAGACTTTACGTCTTCGGGTAGCTTTTCGTCGTTGTCCTTGATTAGCTTCTCGGTTGAGTAGACAAGCTGCTCGCCAAGGTTGCGGTCTTCCTGCTCCTCGCGACGCTTCTTGTCTTCGGCAGCGTGTTCTTCTGCCTCACGAACCATGCGCTCGATGTCTTCCTTTGGTAGCGAACCACCGCCGGTGATGGTGACCGAAGCCTCCTTGCCGGTGCCCTTGTCTTTTGCAGACACGTGGACGATGCCGTTGGCGTCGATGTCGAAGGTGACCTCGATCTGTGGCACACCGCGTGGTGCAGGTGCGATGCCACCGAGCTTGAAGTCGCCGAGTGCCTTGTTGTCGCGGGTGAACTCACGCTCGCCCTGGAACACTGCAATGGTTACCTCTGGCTGGTTGTCGTCTGCCGTGGTGAAGGTTTCTGAACGCTTGGTCGGAATCGCAGTGTTGCGCTCGATCAGCTTGGTCATGATTCCACCCTTGGTTTCGATACCGAGAGATAGCGGGGTTACGTCGACGAGCATTACGTCTTTGCGCTCACCCTTTAGAACGCCGGCCTGAAGGCTAGCGCCAACAGCGACAACCTCGTCAGGGTTTACACCCTTGTTTGGCTCGCGACCACCGGTGAGGCTCTTGACGAGCTCGGTCACTGCTGGCATACGAGTCGAACCACCAACGAGCACAACGTGAGCGATGTCTGCCACCTTCACGCCTGCCTCCTTGATTACGTCGTTGAACGGCTTCTTGGTGCGCTCGAGTAGGTCAGCGGTTAGCTGCTCGAACTGGGCGCGGGTGATCGTCTCGTCGAGGTTGGCTGGGCCGTTCTCGGTGAGCGAGAGGTAAGGCAACTGAACGTTCGCGGTCATCGACTGCGAAAGCTCCTTCTTTGCCTGCTCTGCCGCTTCTTTTAGACGCTGCAGCGCGATCTTGTCTTTTGACACATCGACGCCAGAGGTCTCCTTGAACTTCTTGACCAAGTGCTCAACTACGCGCTGGTCCCAGTCGTCGCCGCCGAGGCGGTTGTCGCCCGAGGTTGCGCGAACGGTGATGGTCGAGAAGTCGTCGTCTTTGCCTACTTCTAGGAGCGAGACGTCGAAGGTTCCGCCACCGAGGTCGAACACGAGGATCAGCTCGTCTTCTTTACCCTTGTCTAGGCCGTAAGCCAGTGCTGCTGCGGTTGGCTCGTTGATGATGCGCAAGACGTTTAGACCCGCGATCTCACCGGCGTCCTTGGTTGCCTGACGCTCTGCGTCGTTGAAGTAGGCCGGCACGGTGATTACCGCGTCAGTTACTGGCTGGCCAAGGTAGGTTTCTGCGTCGCGCTTGAGCTTGCCAAGAATACGAGCCGAGATCTCCTGTGGGGTGTACTTCTTGCCGTCTACGTCGAAGGTCCAGTTAGTACCCATGTGACGCTTGACCGACGCGATGGTGCGGTCAACGTTGGTGACGGCCTGGCGCTTTGCGGTCTCGCCGACTAGCACCTCTCCGTCTTTAGTGAATGCAACCACCGATGGGGTGGTGCGAAAGCCCTCTGCGTTAGCGATAACGGTGGGCTCCCCACCTTCCAGCACGCTAACCGCGCTGTTGGTGGTGCCGAGGTCGATGCCTACTGCACGTGCCATGTTTGTTTCTCCTTATAAATCCGACCCCTTGGGTCCGCAATTTGTCTGTTATTACACAAGATTCAAAGTTGAGCCTTGATGACTCAAGTTTGAAACAACTAAGCAAAAAAGTCAAGCAAGAATCCTGAGAGTTGAGTGTGAATGACTCAACTTTTATCGTTGCGCTTTTGAAACCCAAATAACGAAGGTTTCAAGGCCAGCAATGGCTAGGGTTTTAGCCATGACCAATATCGAAGTGACTCCCCGTAAACGCGCCATTTGGGCTTGGGCCCTCTGGGGTTGGGGCGAGCACTCGTACCCAACCATCGTTCAGACCTTCATTTACGCCACCTACATCGTCTCGCCCGCCTTCCTTCTAAAAGGCCAGAGCCAGGACGACCTGACGCTCTGGTTCGGCGTCGCTGTTGGTATCGCTGGTCTCGTGGTTGCCCTTATCGCCCCGGTTATTGGTCAACGCTCTGAACGCTCCGGACGTCGCAAATTCTGGCTACTTATAAACAGTGGAATCCTGATTGCGATCATGGTCGCCTCTTACTGGGTGCTGCCAGACCCGAAGCTTTTCGTCTTCGGTCTGGTGCTTTATGCCCTCGGATTCATCGTTCAAGAGATCGCTTTAGTCAACTACTACGCGATGCTCAAGCAGGTCAGCACGCAAAAGACCATCGCCAAGCTTTCGGGCTTCGCCTGGGGCCTTGGCTATGTTGGTGGCATCGTCATGCTGCTAATTGCACTCGTCGGTTTCTACCTACCGGCTCACCCATGGTTCGGCTCAACCGACCAAGGTCAAAACATTCGCATGATGTTCTTGCTCTCGGCCGCCTGGATGGCAATTTTCACCATTCCGATGATGATCTGGATGCCTGAGGTTTCGGCAAGCGAAAGAAAGTCAAAGCTAAGCGTTGCCGAGAGCTACCGCGAACTTTTCAGCCAAATCAGCGTGCTTCGCAAAACCGCCCCAGAAACCCTTCGGTTCCTGATTGCATCGGCCGTTTACCGCGACGGCCTCGCCGGTGTGTTCACCTACGGCGCCATCCTCGGCACGGCAGCATTCGGTTACACCGGCAACCAGCCCATCTTCTTCGGAATCGCAGCCAGCATTGTGGCTGGAATCGGCGCAGTCCTCGGCGGAATCCTCGACGACAAAATTGGCACCAAGCGAACAATCGTCGCAGCCCTGATCGGTCTGCTTGTTGCAGGAAGCGCAGTTTTTGTTTTCGCAGGCGCCGGCCAAATAACCTACTGGATTGGCGGACTCACCCTTTGCCTCTTCGTTGGCCCAGCTCAAGCATCAAGCCGCACCTACATGGCTAGGCTCGCACCAAAGGGTCGCGAAGGTGAAATGTTTGGCCTCTACCAAACCACAGGCGAAGCAGGCTCATACATCGCACCTGCGCTCTGGGTTGCAGCGCTCTCGATTGCCGGCGCATTCGGTGTGAAGCACACCACAATCTTCGGAATCCTGGCGATTGTTCTCGTGCTTGCCGTCGGACTCTTTCTGCTACTCAGAGTCGACAAAAAGAAGAGCTAGTCGCGCTGGTCTAACGGCTCGTTGCCAACGTTTGTGATGTGAAAGTTCATGAACGAGCGTGACGCGGTTGGGCCGCGCTGGCCTTGGTAGCGGTTTAGGTACTTCTCGCTGCCGTAAGGGGTTTCGCTCGGGCTGCTCAGCTGGAAGAAGCAGAGCTGACCAACCTTCATGCCAGGCCAGAGCTTGATCGGCAGGTTGCTGACGTTTGCGAGTTCTAGGGTGACGTGACCGTTGAAGCCTGGGTCAACGAATCCGGCGGTTGAGTGAGTCAGCAGGCCGAGGCGTCCGAGAGAAGACTTGCCCTCTAGACGAGCTGCGATGTTGTCTGGCAGCTTCACGAACTCGTAGGTGCTGCCTAGGACGAACTCACCAGGGTGAAGAATGAAAGCTTCGTCGGCCCTTACCTCGACAAAGCGGGTTAGGTCGCTCTGGTCTTCGGCTGGGTCGATGTAGGCGTACTTGTGGTTGTCGAATAGACGGAAGAAGCGGTCGAGGCGCACGTCGAAGCTTGAAGGCTGCAAAAGCCCCATGTCTAGGGGTTCGAGGCCGATTTGGCCGGCTTCGATGGATGCGCGGATATCGCGGTCTGACATAAGCATGAGTAAAGGTTACCGCTTAGATTTAAGCCATGACTTCAACACACACCCTCAGCGGTTTTCTCGAATACTCGGAGCGGTTGGCGGCTAATGCCCAAGCGCACCCAGACGTGGTTGGTTTGGTGTTGGTTGGTTCGGGCGCCGACACGGGTCGCGTAGACGAGTGGTCTGACCACGACTTCTTTTTGATCGTCAAAGATGGCACGTCCGAAGGGTTTAGGCAAGACCTGAGTTGGTTGCCAGATGCCGGCGAAGTTGTTATTCGCCCGCGCGAAACCGACCACGGGTTGAAGGTTGTTTACCGAGACGGTCACGTTTTGGAGTTTGCCGTTTTTGACGACCGCGAGCTAGAGATGGCCTCGGTGAACTACTGGGCGGTGCCAGTCGACAAGACCAACATCACCTCGCGGGTTCAGGCGCTTGAAAAGAAGACCGTTGGCGGCAAGTTTGAAGAAGAGAAAGAATGGGAGCTGTTTCTGGCTCACATTCTGATTGCCGTCGGGCGCGCTCGTCGCGGTGAGATCTTGATCGCGGGTCAGGCGATTCGTTCATACATGATGAGGCACGTCCTCGGTTTTGTTCGCGACCGCTTGACGCCGGTTGCCGGCACCGAGGGCATCGAAGACAACCTCGACCGCTTTCGCCGGGTTGAAAAGCAATACCCTGCCGAAGGTGCTCGACTAGACCACATTCTTCAGTTGCC
>CANGNZ010000038.1 GCA_947455435.1 Microbacteriaceae bacterium | reverse complement strand
GGCACTCTCGGCATCGGCGTCCTGCTCTCTTGCATCTTGTATGTGCGAAGCTTCTACGACCCGATGGAGCAGCTGGCGATGTTCTACAACTCGTTCCAGTCGGCCAACTCGGGCCTCGAAAAGATTTCGGGTGTTCTCGAAGAAGAACCGTCGGTCCCGGAGCCTGAGCACTCGGTGGCGCTCGACGAGCCGCACGGGCACATCGAGTTCAAGGATGTTCAATTTTCGTACTCGAACGGTACTGAGATCCTCCCGGACTTCTCGCTCAACATCCCCGCTGGGCAGACAATCGCTCTGGTTGGCACCACCGGCGCTGGCAAGTCGACTCTCGCCAAACTTGTTTCGCGTTTCTACGACCCAGTTAAGGGCACCGTAAGCCTAGACGACATCGACCTTCGGCTACTCAGCGACGAAGACCTTCGCCGCGCTGTAGTCATGGTCACGCAAGAGGCTTACCTGTTCTCGGGCACGGTTGCCGACAACATTGCGCTCGGCAAGCCGAATGCCACCCGCGAAGAGATCGAGTCTTCGGCTAAGGCAGTCGGCGCTCACGAGTTCATCAGCGCATTGCCAGACGGCTACGACACCGACGTGAACAAGCGCGGTGGCCGAGTCAGTGCTGGTCAACGTCAGTTGATCTCGTTTGCTCGAGCATTCATCGCTGACCCTGCTGTTTTGATTCTCGACGAAGCCACGGCTTCGCTCGATATTCCAAGCGAGCGCTTGGTTCAGCACGGTCTCAAGACCCTGCTAGCAGATCGCACGGCAATCATCATCGCTCACCGACTTTCGACGATTTCGATCGCCGACCGTGTGCTCGTGATGGAACACGGACGAATCATTGAAGACGACGCCCCGGCCGCACTGATCGCTGGTACGGGCAAGTTCTCCAAGATGCACAAGGCTTGGCGCGACTCGCTGGTTTAGTGCTCCTGCTAAAGTTGCCTAAAAGCGCAACAAGGATGGTTTCACGATGGCTGGCATACCCGTAACCCTTTTTCAGGGCCCGAGAGGTAGTTCTGACGAGCGCGCCGCGCTACTTTTTGGTGGCATTGAACCAACTCAGGTGCTGGCGCTGGACACACTTGACGAGTTGCTTTTCACTGTCGACACCGTCGATGGCACCTACGGCATCATCCCTCTAGAGAACAACGTGAACGGCGAATTCACCGGTGTGCTTTCGCGACTAATTCTCACCACCGAGCACTGCATGGTCACTCAGGTTCGCACTCTCGAAGAAGAGATTGGCGCATACGGCTTGGTCGGTAACGTGATTCCTCGCGAAGCCCTAGTTAACGCCGACATCTTGCCAAAGTTCTCAAATGCGCTTCGCGAACTCGACATCGAGGCGCTGCCTGCCGAAACTACTTTCGAAGCCTGCAAGGCGGTAGTCGAGCGCGGTAACCCCGAGATGATTGCCTTCGCTCCGCGAGTGATTGCCGAAAGCCTTGGGCTCGTTCCTGTGATCGCACTCGCGCACCACAACCAGCTCCTGCGCACTCGGTACGGCTTGCTACAGCGAGACCCAATTCTTTCAAACAAGTCCTCTCGCTCAACCTTCTTGCTTTGGCCTAAAGAAGACTCTGTTGGCACGCTCTCGACCATGCTCGAAGAGTTCAAAGTGAACGGCATCGACATCGCGTCGCTGCGGTCGTTCCTATTCGCGCTCGATGCTTCGCACGCGTTCTTGTTCTCGGTGAACAACGGCTTACTCGACCCGAAGCTTCAGTCGACGCTCAAGTCGTTGGTTTCTCAAGGTGTGCGCGTTCGCCTGCTCGGCGACTACGCAATCGAAGATCTGCTACCGATTGACACCACCGTTGAGAAGGTTCGCATGCTCGATGGAGCGGCAAACTATGACGCCGAAATCGCGAGACTTAGCGGCGGCAAAGCCTAATGAATAAGCCGACCTGCCTGTACCTCGGCCCGGCAGGTAGCTTCTGCCACCAGGCCGCTTTGCGCCTCGAAGAAGAATTCGAACTACAGCCAGCTGCGAGCGTTGCCGAAATAGTCGGCGCAGTCGAGTCAGGCGTGGCCGAGTTCGGGCTCGTGCCGATCGAAAACTCGGTTGATGGTGAGGTCACCTCGACCGTCGACAGCATCGTGTTCAACACCGTCGACGTCTTGGTGCGCGATGAAGTGGTTGTGCCTGTCGAGTTCGATGTTTTTGTGAAGCCCGAAACCACAACCATCGCTCGCGTCATGAGCCACCCGGTTGCATTGGCGCAGTGCGAAAACTACATTTCAAATAACCAGCTTTCTCGCGAGTCGGCGCCGTCGACCAGCGCGGCCGTTCAAGCGGTTGCCGATGGCAACGCCACAGACGTTGGCGCCCTTGCCTCGCCAATCGCCGGCGAGCTCTACGGCCTTGTGCCACTGGCTAAGGGCGTGCAAGACAACGAAGGTGCTCACACCAAGTTCTACCTGCTCGGTAAAAGCATTCATTCGCGTAAGCCTGGCCGCGAATACCGAACCTGGGTGACAGTTATTCCGCCAACCAATCGCACCGGAATCCTCGGCGACATGCTTGCCGAGTTTTCTTCGCGTGGCATCTCACTAACCTCGCTTTCTAGCCGTCCGCTCCGTGCCGAAATCGGAGCCTACGCATTCAACTTCACGGTTGAGGGTTACATCGGTGACGCGCCAGTTCGCGAAGCACTTGAGGCGATCATTTCTCTCGGTTCGCGCGTGCGCGTTGTCGGGTCGTTCCCCGAGTGGGAGGGTGAAGGCGTCGTCGGTGCCGTAATTGGTCTCGTTGGCTTAGGCGCCGGAGCCAAACAGTCTTTCGCGAACAACGACCTCGACGTGAAGGTGGGCGACTAATGCCTAACGTTGGCGTTCTCGGCATCGGGCTTATCGGAGGCTCGATCGCAAAGTCCTTACCAAACTCGGTAATCGTTTGGGATTCACAAGAAAACGCTATGCAGGTGGCACAGGCCAGTGGCATAAAAATCGCTACCAGCTTGGACGACCTGGTGAACACCGTCGACGTGCTGGTGATCGCGGTGCCATTCGCAGCTTTCGATGCTGTCTTTGCTGGCGTCCAAGCGGCTGCGGCTAGGCGTGAAAAGCCGATCGTGGTCACCAACGTTCTTTCAGTGATGAACCCGGTTGAGGTGACCGAGCCAAACGTGCTTTTTGTCGCGGGTCACCCGATGGCTGGCACCGAGAACTCCGGTTTCGCGGCTGCCAAGGCAGGCTTATTTGAGGGAGCCACCTGGGTGCTTGAGAAGCATCAGGCAGAGGTAGAGAGCCTCATTGCCAAGTTGGGCGCAAAAGGCGTCACGATGCCTGCAGGGCTGCACAACGAGTCCGTTGCGCGCATCAGTCACCTACCGCACGTCCTCGCCGCGGCACAGCTGCTGGCAACGCCGGAGGATGACGAAATCTTCGGCCTAGCAGCCAGCAGTTTTAGGGACTCGACCCGTGTTGCCGCCACAAAGGCAGAACTAACTGCGGGAATGGTCACGAACAATCGTGAACAGGTTTTGCGAGCAATCGAAGCGCTTCAAGGTGTGCTCGAAGAGTTTGCCGAGGCGCTAGAAAAACGCGACGACCAAGAGGTCTTCGACATGTTCGAACGCGCAAAGCTCATTCGCGACGAAAACCTTTAGCGGCGCGAGTAACTCGCGATCGCGACGGCGGTCATTCCGGCAACCTTAGCTTTTAGGCGGGTTCCAGCGTCAACAGTCACAGTGAGCCCAACGCACGTGCGCTTGCCCTTGACGATCTTGATCGGGTTTTTGCCGCCAGAAACCACGTCGCAGTAGGTGCCTGGCTTCATTCCGGTTCGAACAGCGTAAGACTGATTGCTCGAAGCCGAGTTGAAAACCACAAAACCCTTGGTTCCGCGGCCGTAGGCATATGCGTACTTGTCGCTGTAGTGGCGAACCTTAGCCTCACCCTGAACCCACTTGTGCCAGCGAATCATGCCCTGAACCGCCGTCCAGCGATCGGTGCAGATCATGTAGCCATCGATGTAGCTTGACTTCACTCCGGTGCCGGTGTTGCAAACGTTGTAGCCGTTCTTGTAAGCAGGTGCGGCATTGAAGTCGCTGAACGCGTAACCCGAGTAAAGCATTGGTACACCAAAAGGTTCGGTCAGCGTGTAAATCATCGCCATCAGGTATTTCTTGCCATCGGCGAAAGTGAGCGAGCCGCCGTTGCGTTCTGTGTCGTGGTTATTGACCATGGTGACTTCGAGGTTTGATGTGCCCATGCCGTTGTATTGGCTGTTCGGCACGTCGAGATCTGGGGCTCCGTTGTAACTGCCGAAAGCGGTCTTCATCGCGCTAGACCAGTCAAACGAGAACAAGGCGCCGATGTCGTAGTAAGTGGTTGGCTCAGGTGGGCCACCGATTACCTCGTTGATGATGAACACGTTCGGGTCGGTCAGCTGCGACTTGATTGCGGCAAGGTCAACAACTGGAATGTGTTTCGCCGCGTCGATTCTGAAACCCTTAACCCCAAGCGTCAACAAATCGTTCAGGTAGGCAGCGATCTTGCCGCGAACGTAAGGCTGTTCGGTTGCAAGGTCGACCAAACCGCCGAGCTGGCAGTCTTGAACGTTTGTCACGTTGCTGTAGTCAGAGATGTCCTCCTGGCAGTTGTGCTCAGGTGAGAAGTAGTGAAAGTTGGTGTTGGTGTATGGCACGTTCGGAAAATGATACGAGCCGGCTGCCATGTGGTTGATGACTGCATCGGCAATTACGTCGACCCCGGCTTCGTTGCACTTGGCGACCATCGCGGCAAACTCTGCGCGCGTGCCCAGGTTTGAGTCGATCGCATAGCTAACCGGCTGGTAGTGAGTCCACCATGCGCTACCCGAGATGCTGTCTTGTGGAGGCATAACCAGAATCCAGTTGACTCCCGCTGGGCCGAGGTTTGTGCGGCACTCGTTGCCCAGCGACTTCCAGTTCCACATAAACATCTGCATACCAACGGTTGATTCGTTGATCGTTCGCGCAGGCGTCACGGTTGCCTGACTTGGCACAGCAACGAGCCCCATCAGCGATGCTGCAACGAGGGCAATTAGGGTCTTGAAAACACGGCTACGGGTCATGGTCTAAGTGTAGTTGCGGGTTTTTCGCTAGGCTAAGTCTGTTCAGTTATTAACTGACAAATCACAACGAAAGTGAGCGCCTCAGGCATGTCGAAGATCAAAGTTGTCGGAAAAGTCGTCGAACTAGACGGCGACGAAATGACCCGAATCATCTGGCAGAACATCAAGGACTCCTTGATTCTCCCGTTCCTAGACGTAGACCTCGAGTACTACGACCTTTCAATCGAACACCGTGACGCCACAGACGACCAGGTGACCATCGATGCCGCCAACGCAATCAAGAAGCACGGCGTTGGCGTGAAGTGTGCAACCATCACCCCAGACGAAGCTCGCGTTGAAGAGTTCAAGCTCAAGAAGATGTGGAAGTCGCCAAACGGCACCATCCGAAACATCCTCGACGGCGTTGTGTTCCGCGAGCCAATCATCATCTCAAACGTTCCACGCCTAGTGCCTGGCTGGACAAAGCCGATCGTCATCGGTCGTCACGCACACGGCGACCAGTACAAGGCAACCGACTTCAAGGTTCCGGGCAAGGGCCGCGTAACAATTACCTGGACGCCTGAAGAAGGTGAGCCGGTGACCATGACCGTTGCCGACTACCCAGAGCACGGTGGTGTAGCCATGGGTATGTACAACTACATGGACTCGATTCGCGACTTTGCAAGAGCAAGCTTCAACTACGGCCTAGCCCGCAACTTCCCTGTCTATCTTTCAACCAAGAACACCATTCTCAAGGCCTACGACGGCGCCTTTAAGGACGCCTTCCAGGAAGTCTTTGACGCCGAATACGCAGACAAGTTCAAGGCTGCCGGCCTAACCTACGAGCACCGCCTGATCGACGACATGGTCGCAGCGGCGCTCAAGTGGGAGGGTGGCTACGTCTGGGCTTGCAAGAACTACGACGGCGATGTTCAGAGCGACACCGTTGCCCAGGGCTTTGGTTCGCTAGGTCTGATGACCTCGGTGCTAACCACCCCAGACGGCAAGACCGCGCTCGCCGAGGCAGCTCACGGCACCGTTACCCGCCACTACCGCGACTGGCAGGCCGGCAAGAAGACTTCGACCAACCCGATTGCCTCGATCTACGCATGGACTCGTGCCCTTATGCACCGCGCCAAGCTTGACGGCACTCCAGACGTGCAGCACTTCGCCGAGACTCTTGAAGACGTGATCATCAAGACCGTCGAGGCAGGTCACATGACCAAGGACCTTGCCGCGCTTGTTGGCAACGGTCAGGCCTACCAGACAACCGACGAGTTCATGGCGACCCTTGCCGAGAACCTGAAGGCACGTCTGGCTTAAACGATTTTCTGTGTATAACTCCCGTCGACTTTCGGCGGGAGTTTTACATTTCTGGGATGAATCACAGAAAACCTTCACGTCGCTGGCCTCACGTGCTCGTAGCGACCGCAATTTCTATGGCAACAATCGGCCTCACCGCTCAGGTGCAGGCAGCTAGCGCAACGCCGGCCCCCGTTTGCAGTAACGGTCTCTGCACCGTCACATTCGACTACTCGGGCGACGTCTACGTTTATGCGCCTCCAACAGGCATCAAAACCATGAGCTTTGAGCTCGCCGGAGCTCAGGGCGGGCGCACCGGCGGCTTGGGCGGCAAAGTTTCTGGCACGTTCTCAACAATTCCGGCGAGCATGAACATCTACGTTGGTGGCGCTGGCAAGCAGGGAACCTCGGCTGCCGGAGGTTATAACGGCGGCGGCGCTGCCGGTGGTAGTCACGGCGACGAAGGGTCTGGTGGCGGCGCTTCAGACATTCGCCTAACAGCGTTGCTAGATGACCGAATCGTGGTTGCCGGCGGCGGCGGCGGAACTGGTGGTTGGGTAGGTCTAGGCGGAGCTTCGGGCGGCGGCCTAATCGCGCAAGCGGGCAGCGGAACAAACCCAACCGGTGGCGGCGGGGCTAACCAACTTGCAGGTGGCGCCGGGGGAGCGGGGTACTCCGCTGGAGCTGGTTCGGTTGGCACCAAGGGTGTGGGTGGATCAGGAGGCATCGGCTCTGTTGGTGGCGGAGGTGGTGGTGGCGGGGGCTACTTCGGTGGTGGCGGCGGTGGAGCCGACGGCATTCCTTCGGGCACCGACGGCGCTGGTGGTGGCGGAGGGTCATCTTTTGCGAGTGCAAACTACACAAAATCGATTACCCACTCGGTCGGCGTTCGTTCTGGCAACGGCCAAGTAATCCTGACCTACGCTTACGCGCCAGCGGTTTCGGCCTTTGCGCCAACTAGCACGAGTAGCAACCAGACCTCGGTGCCGTTCAACCTTTCGTTTAGCCAAAACATTGTGGGTCTTGAAACCACCGACTTCGGGTTCGCCGGCACGGCTGGAGGCTGTTTTGTGTCGGGGCTCACGGGCTCGGGTTCGGCATACACGGCAACCGTTTCTGGTTGCTCAGATGGCACGATTGGCCTAACACTTGCGGCCGACTCGATAACTGGGGCAACTCTCGGCCCGATTACTCAAGCTGCTTCAACTCTGGTCACCTTGGATCGCAAAAACCCGAGCTTGACCATAGTTTCACCGAGTTCACCGAGTAACCTCGCCTCGATTCCCTTTGCCGTGAATTCAGACGAACCGGTGACCGGTTTGAATGCGTCCTCGTTTAGTGCTGCTGGCAGTGGTTGCGCCATTGGTACAGTCTCTGGCACGGGCCAAGCCTTCACGGTCAATGTAGTCGGGTGCAACTCTGGTGCAACAGCGGTGCTCACCCTCAAGGCAAACGCTGCAACCGACCTCAACTCGAATGCCGGGCCGATCGCCAACGTTGTGAGTTCGGGGGTGTTGCTAGACCTAGACGCGCCAACGCCAATCGCTTTTGCCAAAAGCGCTTCGACGCGTGCTGGGTTGGTTGGCTTTGAGCTCAACTTTGCCGAACCGGTGACCGGCCTCAGCGCGCAATCGTTCACGATTCACGGCGAAGGTTGCGTGGTTACCAAATTCTCTGGCGCTAAAGATTCATACGCTTTGTGGTTGACCGACTGCGCCCAGGGCGCCGCCGTCTCGGCAACACTCAAGGCGCAAGTCGCCCAAGATGCTGCCGGCAACCTAGGCCCGATCGTGCCAATTGATTCGGTGGTGGTGGCTATCGACGACATTGCGCCTTCGGCGACAGTTTCGGTTGTCACTAGGTCGCCGCAGCCCGTGTTTGAGGTTGCCTTCAGTGAAGCAGTTCAGGGTCTGGTAATTGACTCGTTGTCGCATTCTGGAACAGCTTCGGGTTGCCACTTCACTTTGAGCTCGGTGTTGACCGGCTTGACCTACCGGGTTTCGGCAAGCGGTTGCTCCGCAGGAACGGTAAGGCTCGAACTGCCAAGTGACGTCGTGATCGATGGCACCGGAAACCTCGGCCCAGCATCGCTCGTGAGTTCAGACTCGGTCACCATCGAGCGAGCCGTGAACCAGGGTGGCGCGACTCCGGCACACCTTCATGCGTTCAAAGTGAAACCGGCAAGCAAGCCGAGTGTTTTGGGTGTTGCCGATTCGAAGCCTAAACCGGTCAAGGTGCAGCACGTTGAGGTTTTGCCTAGAGTGCGCAAGTTGGTTGCGATCGAGAAAACGGTTGCGAGTGAACCGGTGAATCGAAGCCTTGGTTTCGCTGCTCTAGGTTTTGCTGGGCTGCTGCTCGCCTTGGTTGGCTTTAGGCGCCTGCGTCACTAGCTGAAGATGATTGTGCGTTCACCGTCTAGGAGCACTCTGTGCTCAGCAAACCAGCGAATCGACTGGGTCAGCGTCTTAGATTCGACGTCTTGACCCATCGAGACGAGCTCGGCCTTCGAGTCGCCGTGGTCAACGCGAACCACGTTCTGCTCGATGATCGGGCCCTCGTCGAGGTCTGCGGTGACAAAGTGGGCGGTGGCGCCAATCAACTTCACGCCTCGGGCGTGAGCCTGCGCGTAAGGGTTGGCGCCTTTGAAGCCGGGCAAGAACGAGTGGTGAATGTTGATTATTTTGCCGGCAAACTCGGCAACGAACTCTGGCGAAAGGATCTGCATGAAGCGCGCGAGCACGATTAGCTCGATGCCAGCCGACTTGATGTAGTCGCGGAGCATGTGCTCAAAAGCCGCTCCGAATTCGTGAGATTCGAATGGGATGCCATAAAACTCGGCAAGTGAACCCAGTTCTGCGTGGTTGCTGAAAACGGCTGGGATTTCGATTGGCAATTGCCCAGCCCGTTGGCGAAAGAGGATGTCGTTTAGGCAGTGGGCGCTTTTTGAAACTAGAACGAGCGTCTTAAGCTTTCGACCAACCTCATCGAGCGCGAACTCCATGTCGTACTGTTCGGCTACGGGTCGAAGGTTTGCTTCGAGATGGGTGCGTGGTGAGTTCGATTCGATCTGAAGACGCATGAAGAAACGCCCGGTGTCGTCAGATGAGAACTGCGAAGACTCGGTGATGTTGCCGTTTGCGGCAACGATTGCGCCGGTTACGGCGTGAACGATTCCGGGTTGGTCTTTGCAGATGATGGTTAAAACCCAGTGAGCGTTCATGCGCTCAAGTTTAACTAGTCTTCGCTTCTGCGGCGCTCTTCTTTGCGCTGGTGCAAGACGGTGTAGGCAATCCACCCGGCCAAACCAAGGCCGGCGAAAATCATGGCAAGGCCGATGATTACTGGTGTACCCATTGTTTATCTCTCCCAAGTTCGCTCATGCGAATGTTTCGATATTACTTACAGTGTCAGACATTGTGCTCGCACCTTCGGGTAAACCCCGGAAAATCGTGTCGCGGCGGTGCGTTCGCTAGAATTGAGGCATCGCAACTGGCGCTAAAGATGGGTTTCCATCGGGGAGCGATAGGTATTTTGGTCGTGCGCCTGGGCCGAATAACAACCAAAAACGAGGAGCCCCGAAAATGTCTAAGTTG
>CANGNZ010000037.1 GCA_947455435.1 Microbacteriaceae bacterium | reverse complement strand
GTGCGAAGACCAAGGACTTCGCTCTGCTTGCGGGTGGCAACGAACTCACGAACGCTCGATTCAACGGCGCTCTTTAGCGCGACATAGAAAGAGTCGTCGTCGATGAACTTGAACGCGACCAGCTTGACCGTCTCTGGGTCATGGTCGCTAACCGTGAAGATCACAGTTGTGGTGAAGTGAACCATCGCCTGGTCGTTGGTGATGGTGGTGAACTTGAGCTGCTCGGTGCGGTTTTGAATGTAGACCGTGCGGTTGATGCTCTCGAATACCGGAATCAGAAAGTTCAGGCCCGGGCTGAGGATTCTGCGGTACTTGCCGAACATGGTCACAACGGCAACCGTTGATTGCCCGACAGTGCGGAGTGAAAGGGCGAGAAGGATTAGTGCAACACCGGTGATTACGCCGGGAAGAATGAGTTCCATGTTCGAAAGTTTACGCCCAATAATTTAGGCGTCAATTGACGAGATTGGGCCTGTGGGTGGGTAGGCGGTTGCATCCTCTTTAGCCTGGCGCTTCGAGTGGTTGGCAACAACTCCAGAAACCAAGCCCGCGATGAAATACATCGTTATCGGGAAAACGAAAGCCCACTGCAAACCGAAACCTTGCGCGAGGCCACCCATGAAAACCTTGGCGATCATGACAACTAGCGCGTTAACTAGGCTGATTCGGCTAAGAGCCTGAGCGGTTGAAAGACCGCGGACGTTGCCAGCAGCCGAATAAGACGAAGGCACCTGTGGCGCCAAACCAAAGCCGGCCAAGCCGAAGAACACGCATTGAATAACGAAGCCGCCTGGAATCAGCGAAGCCAGCACTCCGACTCCCATTGCGATTGAACCGAAAATGCCACCCCACTTAGCGAGAGTGGCAAGGTGGTAGCGCTTGGTGAGCGTGCCGATCGAGAAGCGGCCGATGACCATAGCGGCACCGAGCACCGCATATGGCACACCGGCAAGGCTGGTGTATTCGTTGCCGTAAACCTTGCGAACGAACAGCGAAGACCAGTCCATAACTACAAGCTCTGGCCACATGCCTGCAAAGAGGCCGATCGCCAAAAGCCAAAGATAGGTTGGCGACTTGAGCCAAGAAACCTTTTTGCCTGCCTTCGAATCTGCGCCACTCTTCTCTTCTTCGAAGGTGAGCAGTTTCGACCCAGCGATCTGAAACACGATCAGGCAGAAGACCGGAACAATAATCATCTGAATTTTGAAGTCAAGGGCGAAAGAGATGAGCCAGCCGGTGAAGGTCGTGGTGAGTGCCGCACCCACGCTCCATGCGCCATGCAGGGTGCCCAGCACCACGCGTCCGAGTTTCTTCTGAAACGCAACGGCCTGGGCGTTGAGCGCGATGTTGAAGGTGCTGAACATCAACGCCTGAGCGAGGTAGACGAAAAACATTAGAGCCGAGTTGGTGATCCACGGAATCGAAAAGAGGGTCAGCGAAATGCCAAAGGCCGAAAGCCTGATCACAATCGAAGTTCCGAATCGGCTAACCAGCTTGTTGGTGAAGGCGAGTGGCAGCAAAGAACCGATGCCAGAGAGGCCGATGATCAAACCCCATTCGGCGAAGACGACGTTGATCTGCTGCAAAATCTCGGGGATGCGCGGCAGTGTGCTCATGGCCGCGAAGCCTTGCGTGAAGAAGATCGCCAGCAGCGCAGTTTGGGCTGTCTTGGCGCGTTTGGCCGAAATGCCCGCCATTAGATTCGCGTCGCTTCGATCAGGAGCGCCTGCTCTGGGCGAAGCACTGGGGCCTTGAGGCCGACGGCGCTAAGGAACGCGCCGCTGAGCTCGAGCTCCTGGTTCATCCAGGCCGGAACATGAAGGTTCATGAACTCCGCTGGGCCGGCCGGGCTAACCAACTTGACTCGGTAGGTGGAGTCTTCTTCGAGCCCGTGCAGGCGAAGGTTTGTCGGGCGACTGTATTGCGAAGGGCGAAGTTGCACGGCCGAGAAGATGGCCCGCGAACCGTCTTGGGCAACAACGCCATGCTGCCACGCGTTCTCTTCGCTCTGGTCAACACGCACAAGTTTGCCAGTGTGTAGCAACTCTCGGTTTGCCTTGTAGTAGTCGATCCAGGTTTTTAGGCTGGTTAGTTCTTCTTCGGTGGCCTTGGTGAGATCCCATTCGAGCCCGGCGTGACCCCAGAGTGCCGTCGCTCCGCGGAACGAGATGCTGAGGGTTCGACCGGTTGAATGGGCCTTGGTAGGGCCGATGTGGGTGCCTAGGTACTCCGGTGGAATCACGATGGTGGTGTAGCGCTGAATGCCTTGACGCTCGAGGGCATCGTTGTTGTCGCTCGCCCAGAAGCGGTCGGCGTGGTCGATCATTCCGAGGTCGATACGCCCGCCGCCAGAGGCGCAAGACTCGATCTCGAGGCCGGGGTGAGCGGCCTTGAGCTCGTCGAACATTCGGTAAATCGCCAAGGTCTGCTTGCGAACCGTTGGTTTATCGAAGTGCCCCGGCTCGGTGAGCACGCGGTTGTGATCCCACTTGATGTAGGCGATGTCGTATTCGTTGAGTATCGCGTTGGTTTGATCGAAGACGTGTGCGTAGGCGCCTGGGTGCGAAAGATCGAGCACCTGCTGGTCTCTGAAGGTTGGTGGCACGCGACCACCGGCTTGCAGAATCCACTCGGGGTGAGCGCGGTAGAGGTCGCTGTCTTCGTTGACCATCTCGCCCTCGAACCAGAGCCCGAACTCGAGGCCCTCGGCCTTGACTTTGTCGATTAGCGGTCCGAGGCCGTTTGGCCAAACGTCTTTACTGACCACCCAGTCACCAAGGCCGGCGTGGTCGTCTCGGCGGGAACCAAACCAGCCGTCATCGAGCACGAATCGCTCAACGCCGATCTCGGCAGCCTTTTCGGCGAGAACGCTTAGTTTTGCAAGGTCGTGGTCGAAGTAAACGGCCTCCCAAACGTTTAGGGTCACCGGGCGTGGTCGAGTGTGTTTGCGATTGCCTCGAACAGAGCCGTGGAATCGCTCACTGGCCTGGTTGATTCCCTCGCCGGCGTAAACGGCCCAAACGGTTGGGGCCTCATAGCTTTCGTCGTGAGCGAGAACCACCTCGCCGGGCAGCAGCAGCTCGCCAGCACCCATGCTGGTGCGGCCGAGTGGTGTGCGCTCAATGATGTGCCGATTGTTGCCGCTCCAAGCGAGACTCAAGCCCCAGGCTTCGCCATGCTCGAAGGTGGTGCCTTCTGCGAGGGTGAACTGAACCAACGTGTAGTCGTGCCCGGTGCGGCCTTCGCGCCCCTCACGAACCCACGAACCGACCTGTAGGTTGTTTCGCTGCGGCTGGCGCTCATTCATCCAACGGCCGGTGAAGTCGAGGCTCTCGGTAACCCGATCTGGCACCGGCAAGAAGGTGGTGAGAGATTCGAGGTTGAAGTCATCGCCGTGATTCTTGATGGTTTGGGTGACCTTTAAAACGCCGGACGCATCTAGCGAGAACCGTGCGTGAACCTCTAGAAGCGCGTCGGAATCGACCGAGATGAAGGTGAAGTCGTTGTTGCCGTTTTGGATCACATCGGCCAAAACAAAAAGCTGGCTAAAGTCTGCGCCATTTCGCGAACCAATGACCGTTGGTCGACCGAGGAAGCCGCGGGCGTTTTCGCGCCAAATGCCGATGACCTGAGGCTCGTCGAAGTCGCAGTGCGGGGCCGGGTCAAGCTGGCTAACCTCGAGCGCCTCAGGCGAGTTTTTGCCAATCGGGCGACCCCAATGCAGAACGTTTGGCGTGCCAGAGGCGAGGTCGATGCATACCTCAACGCCAGCGGCACAAAGACAGATGAATTTTGGTAGAGCCATGTATAAAGACTAGGACTTGGCTACGCGCAAGAAGTCTTCGCGCTCAACGAGCTTGACTCGTTCGCGGCCCTGGGCCTCGCCTAGCGAAACCTCGTGGGCATCGATCTTGAGCCATTCTGGCCAACCAACGTATTCAACGCCGCGACCCTCGAGCAGCTCTACAACTGACTCCTCCGAAGAAGCGGTTGGTTGCCACCAGGCTGCCTTGTCGTTGATCAGGTTGGTGATGGTTTCAAGGGCATCGCTCTTGGTGTGGCCAATCAGACCAACCGGGCCACGCTTGATCCAGCCCGTTGCGTATACGCCAGGGGAAACTCGGCCGCCGTCGTTAGGAATAACGCCGTGCTTAGAGTCGAAAGGAACCTCTGGCAGTTCGCTACCGAAGTAGCCAACCGCGCGGTAGACGGCTTGAACTGGGATTTCGCGGAACTCGCCGGTGCCGACTACCCCACCCTTGCCATCGAGCTTGGTGCGTTCGATTTTGAGCGCCGAAACCTTGCCGTCATCGCCCAAGACTTCGGCTGGCGAAGAGAAGAAGTGCAGGTGCAGGCGGCGCTTGGCACCGGTGTTCTGTGGCTCCTCACGAAGCGCCTCGAGAGTGTTGACCATTACGCGAGTCTGGTTGTTCGAATCAATCGCCTCGCGCGATGCGTCGTCGTATTGGAAGTCCTCGTCGTAAACGATGCAGTCGACGCCCTCGATATGAGTTGCCTCACGAAGTTCGAGGGGAGAGAACTTCACTTGAGCCGGGCCTCGGCGGCCAAAGACGTGCACGTCGGTGACCGGTGATGCCTTGAGACCCTCGTAAACGTTGGCGGGAATATCGGTTTCGAGCATCTGCTCTGGGAGTTTGGCGAGCACGCGAGCAACGTCGAGCGCAACGTTGCCGTTGCCGATAACCGCCACCTCTTTGGCGTTCAATGGCCAGGTGCGCGGGAAGTCCGGGTGGGCGTCGTACCAGTTCACGAACTCGGCTGCACCAAACGAGCCACCTAGCTCGATGCCCGGGATATTCAGGTCGGCGTCTTTGACGGCGCCGGTCGAGAAGATCACGGCGTTGTAGTGCTGCTTTAGTTCGTCAAGAGTGATGTCTTTGCCGTATTGCACGTTGCCGAAGAAACGGATATCGCCTCGGTCAAGCACCTCGTAAAGCGCGCGAATGATGCCCTTGATGCGTGGGTGGTCTGGGGCAACGCCGTAGCGAACTAAGCCGTATGGCGCGGGCAGCAGGTCGAACAGGTCGATCGAAACATCAAAGTCTCGAAGCTCCGACTTGATTAGAAGATCGGCTGCGTAGATGCCGGCTGGGCCGGCGCCAACGATTGCGAGTCTCAACTTAGACATCTGAACCCCTGTTAGTTGTTGCGATCGACCACGGCGGTGGCGAAGACGTTGAGTGCCTTCTTGACCGGGCCTTCTGGTAGCGGTGCGAGCGCGGCGACTGCGTCGTCTGCCCAGCGCTTGGCTTCTAGGTAAGAAAGTTCGGCAACCTCGTGCTTGCGCAACCTGGTTAGCGCCTCGTGAAGGTCGGCATCGATTTCGAGGCCGCCGTCAATGAGTTCTACAAGAGCAGCAGCCTCTGGGTCGGTGGCGGCACGCTCACGAAGCAGAAGAACCGGCAGGGTTGGCACGCCTGCGCGAAGATCGGTGCCAGGGGTCTTGCCTGAAGGGCCTGCCTCCGAGATGTCGATGACGTCGTCGATCAACTGAAACGCGACACCGATCTTTTCGCCAAAGAGCCGAACTGGTTCATCGAACTCCTGAGGTGCGCCAGAAAATAGGACGCCCATCTGCGCGGCGGCGGCGATCAGTGAGCCGGTCTTGTCTGCCAAAACCTGGATGTAGTGCTCACGCTTGTTCACGCCTTCGCTCGGGCCGAGCGTCTCGTGCAACTGGCCGAGGCACAGGCGTTCGAAGGTGTCTGCCTGCAGGGTCAGTGCGCGAACACCAAGCTTCGAAACCAACTGTGACGCGCGTGCAAAAAGTAGGTCGCCGGTCAGAATCGCGACGTTGTTTCCCCAGATGTTTTGAGCTGTCGCGACACCGCGACGAGTCGGCGCATCGTCCATCACATCGTCGTGGTAGAGAGTGGCGAGGTGGGTTAGCTCAACAACCACCGCTGCGTCGATAACGTCTTGAGCGGTCGGGTCGCCAAACTGGGCGGTTAGCAAAACCAACACGGGGCGAAGGCGCTTACCGCCGGCCTCAACCAGGTGGCGAATCGAAACCTTTGCTATCGGGTCGGTGTGCTCGGTGGCCTGCAGCAGGCCCGCCTCAACGCGCTCAAGGCCGCTCTCGATCTTTGAAAGCAGCGCTCGGTCGGCAACTCCGCGAAGCTGCTTTGGCAATTTGATGGTCACTTTTTCGCCTTCACTGGTTTGAAACCGATGTGCAAGGCGACGATGCCAAGAGTCAGGTTTTTATAAGAAACTTTTTCGAAACCAGCAGCCGCAACCATTGCTGCCAGCTTCGGCTGGTCTGGCCAGGCAAGAATCGACTCGGCTAGGTAGCTGTAAGCCTCTGGGGTCTTGCTGAAGAGGCCCGAGAAACCAGGCAAAAGCTTGCCGAGGTAAAAGTTGTAGAACGGCCTTAGCAGCCCAACAGGCTTCGAGAATTCGCAGATCACGATTCGGCCGCCCGGCTTGGTGACTCTGAACATTTCGGCGAGCGCGGTGTCTACATCAACAACGTTGCGAAGGCCAAACGAGATTGTGGTGGCATCGAACTCGGCAGCCTTGAAAGGCAGCTTGGTTGCGTCGGCAAAGACGAATTCGAGCTCAGGGTGACGTTTGCGCCCAACAGATAGCATGCCTTGAGAGAAGTCCCCGGCAACCACGCGAACGCCTTCAAGCGCAAAGGCGACAGACGAAGCACCGGTTCCTGCGGCGAGGTCGAGTATGGCTTGGCCTGCCCTCGGGTCAACCGCTTTAGCGACCTTCTTGCGCCAGCTGCGGTCTTGGCCAAACGACAGTAAGGCGTTGGTTAGATCGTAGGTTGGGGCAACTTCGTCGAACATTGCGGCGACCTCGGCGGGCTTCTTGGCCAAGGTTGCTTTGCTCACTAACTAATTCTAACCACGCGCCTTAGCGGCGCATTCCTGCGAGTTAGTCGCCGTAGAAGTAGTCGGCTTTTTCGCCAGACTTGCGTGCGCGAATTGCTCTCACGCCAACCATGGCGCCGAGACCTAGAGCTCCTGCGCCAACCGCTCCGAGGCCGATCACCGCGGTGTCGACAAACAGGTCGGTTGGGGTCTTGTTGCTTGGCTGAACTTTGTCAACCTGAATCGGGTGGTCGCCCGGCACGTCTGTCTGAACAAGGGGCTTGCCATCTACTGGCGGGACATTTGCCGGGTTTTGATCTAACGGCTTAGAGTGCTTACCGTCTGGGTGAATAACCACTGGCGGAACCACAAACGAGTCGTCGGTATCTTGTGGGTTAGCTGGCTTGGTATCAACAGGAGGGCTAAAACTACCGCCCCCGTCGTCGCCGTTGTCTTCGCCATCATCACTGCCATCATCGCCGCCTTCAGCATGTAGCGCGACGGTTGTGTGGGTTGACGCAGGGGCAACGGGGGCTGCGTGTGCGGCTGCTGGAACACCGAAAAGCGCGACCAAAAGTAGGGCCGAAGCAAGCTGCGCCTTAGACATTTGGTCTCCTTTTCGAATAGTGGCTAACAGTGACTAGGTTAGAACTTGAGACTTCGGCGAAAAAGCATTTTCGCCATGTTCACAGCCAATACTCAGGTCAGGAACCCCCTTGCTGAAACTAGTCACCGTCGAGCTGCCAGAGGCGCTTCGCGGACCCCTAGTTCAACTTCTGCCAGAGTCTCCAACCGCCTTCATTCGAAACGGTGGGGGCATAATCGGCTTCGGTGAAGCACTCCGAATCACTGCCTCCGGAGCTAACCGAATAGCCGAACTTGCCGCCAAATGGCGCGCGGCCGTAGCCGAAGCTCAAATTACAGACTCGGTCAACCTCCCCGGCACCGGCATGGTCGCCTTCGGCAGCATCGCATTTGCCGACTCTTCGTCAAGCGAAAGCGTCTTGATTGTTCCCGAGGTTTTGATTGGTTCGCGAGACGGACGCATGTGGCTTACCAGCGTAGAAGGCTCATCGTGGCCGGCAACCACGCCTTACCGAACCAACGATCCGGTCATCCTGAAGCCAGGAGCGCAAAGCCGCGAAGGATTCCAAGCTTCGGTTCAAGACGCAATCGATGCAATAACCTCTGGCAAGGCAGAAAAGGTTGTGCTGGCTCGTGACCTTGTGGCACAGGTTGATGCCGACTTCGACATTCGCCCAGTGCTAAGCACCCTCGCCGAGCGTTACCCAAGTTGTTGGGTGTATTCGGTCGATGGCACCTTCGGAGCATCGCCAGAGTTATTGGTTCGGGTGGCACATGGTCAGGTTTCTGCACGAGTCCTCGCCGGCACGGCAGGCAGAGGAACAGACCCAGCCGTTGATCAAGCAATTGCTTCGGCATTGGCGGGCTCGAGCAAGAACCTTGCCGAACACACATTTGCCGTTGACTCGCTCGTTCAGGCGCTCGAGCCATTCTGTGATCACGTAGATGCAGACTCGGAGCCTTTTAGCCTCGCCCTGCCAAACGTTTGGCACCTTGCCAGCGACGTTCACGGGGTTCTAAAGCATGAATCATCTGTTCTCGACCTCGCCGATGCCTTGCACCCCACTGCCGCCGTTGCCGGCACTCCTCGTCTTCAAGCTCAACAGCTAATCGAACAGCTCGAGCCTTTCGACAGAGGCCGTTACGCCGGGCCAGTCGGTTGGATCGGCGCAGACGGCGATGGCGAGTGGGCAATTGCGCTTCGCGGTGGCCAGATCAGTGCAACAGAAATAAGGGCCTTTGCGGGGTGCGGAATCGTTGCCGAATCTGAACCAAGCGCAGAACTAACTGAGACCGATTTGAAGTTTCAGCCAATCACCGGCGCACTGGCTTAAAGCGCAACCTCAACTACTACTCGACCCTTGAGCTTGAGTGCGTTTGCGAGCTGAGTTTCGTTTGACACCGGCACGTGCAGCCATCCGTAAGCCGCGGCTAGCGTGGCGATGTTTACGTTTTGCGGGGTTCTGAACAAGCGCTCAAACTCTCGGTCTGGCAGGCTCTGCCGCATCTCGAGCGACTCAAAAATGCTTCCGCCGCCATCGTTGCCAACGATCAACTGAATGTCTAACTCTGGGCCTTTTGTGTCGATTGATAGCGAGGACGCATCGTGCAAAAAGGTGAGGTCGCCCATGAGCGCGCGAGTCTGCAAACCAGTTGCTATAGCGACACCCGTTGCCGTTGCGATCGTGCCATCGATGCCGGCAAGCCCGCGGTTCGAATACACGTTGACGGCTTTGGCTGGAGCCCAGGTCTCTGCTTCGCGAATCAGACGCGATGCTCCGAGAACTAAGTTTTCGGCTCCCTCGGTCGCAGCCCAAACCTGCTCGACGAGCTCACGGCGGGTTAGTTCGCCGCTAACCGGTGCCGCCAAGCGAAGCTGTTGATCGGCGATGCGCCAACTTTCGAGCCAGGCTCCCGATGGTTCACTGCTTACCGTGACCTCGTCGACAAAAGCTGATGCCCGACCACCCACGTTGAAGTGACCCATGGTTTTTGAGCGCACAACGATGACTTCTACGCCCTCTCGGTAGAGCAGGCCGGTGATTTGCCGGCTCAAGGTTGGTTTACCAAAGACGATCACCCGGCCGATGTTGTCGGCAAGTTCACGACGTTCGCTGATTACAAGGCGGTAGCCGAGGATCGCATTTTCACCGAACCGGGCACCAGAAGATGGTTCGGCGAGGAGTGGCCAGCCAAATGCCTCGGCCAGTTCGGTTGCCTCGGGCCCAGCCTCAGCACCGGCAACAACCAAGGTTGGAACGGTGCCGTCTAACAAAGCGAACTCGAATTCGACTGTGGTCGGCTCAACGGCTAGTGGCTCTATAAATAGTTTGCCTGCGTTTGGTTCGGTGCCAGAAAGCGGTTCGCGAAAAGCCAGATTGATTTGCACTGGGCCGGGCTGGCCACCCGTTTCACCGAGCGCAGTGGCAATGGCACTTGCGGCAACGTAGCGCACCTCGTCAACTGTTGGTGATTCGGCACTGGGTGCCTCAAGGTCAAAACAGCTTCTAACTGCATCGCCAAAGATGCCAATCTGGTTTGTGGTTTGGTTTGCCCCAACCCCGCGAAGCTCGTGTGGGCGATCCGCGGTTAGCAGGATCATAGGAACCCCAGAGTGGCTCGCCTCCAAAACGGACGGGTGCAGGTTGGCGACGGCAGTGCCGGAGGTGACAATCAGCGCTGTGGGTTGCCCTGAGGCCAAAGCAGCACCTAAGGCATTGAAGCCAAGCGCACGTTCATCGAGGCGCACGTGAAGTTGCACGCGCTCGGCATCGGCCAATTGGGCTGCCGCAATCGCAAGTGACTGGCTTCTTGCACCCGGCGCGAGAAAAATGTGTTCGACACCGCTAGCCGACAGCAGCGCAAGCAGCTCGGCAGCGACTCTTTGGGCAGGGCTAGACACTTGAACCAGGATCTTCGTCATTGCGCAGGCGCTCAGCTAGTTTTCGCAAAAACTCGGGATCGTCGTCTGGTGCTAAAGTTCTGGATTTCGGCGCTTTACCCG
>CANGNZ010000036.1 GCA_947455435.1 Microbacteriaceae bacterium | reverse complement strand
TCACGCCCTTGGCAAAGGAAAGCTGTTCGGTGGTGCCATCGCCAATTACCGCGTTCACCGAAACGGTGCCCGGTGCGCATTCCTGACCTGCAGTTACCGTGTTTGAAGGCTTGTGGTTGAAGAGGCCTCCAACAAAACCGATGGCTGCACCGAGGCCCCAAATGATGAGGGCGAGAACGCCGAGCACGAAGACGCGGCGAAAAAAGAATACGAGCGGGCTTGGTTGAGACATGACTTCAAGATTAGCGAGCCTTTGGCTAGAGGAGTCGAAGCATCCTCGTGTTGCCCAGGGTGTTCTGCTTCACGCGAGCTAGATCCAAGAACTCGGCAACGCCGTCGTCGTTTGAGCGAACCATCTCGGCAAAGGTATCTTCGTCAACCGGCACGTCGCTGATAGTCGCGAAACCGTGTTTTTCGAAGAATGAAACCTCGAAGGTGAGGCAGAAGATTCGCTTGATCCCTAAGCCGCGAGCCTTCTCAACCAGTGCCGAGACCAACAGGTTGCCAACGCCTCGGCCACGAACAGATGAGTCGACGATCAGCGAACGAATCTCGGCGAGGTCTTCCCACATGATGTGCAAACCACCTGCACCGACAACCCGACCCTCAGAATCGACAGCGACCATAAATTCTTGGACGCGCTCAAAGAGAGCCACGAGGTCGTGATGCAGAAGGACTTCGCCTTCCATCGGAGCACGCAAGGCAGCGATCGCGCGAACGTCGTCGGCGCGGGCTGGGCGAATGCTGTAGGTCACCCCTAAATGGTAGCGGTTTGGTGAACCTTGTCGGTGAAGACGAATTCGTCGCCAACCAGGTCAACATCAACGTGCGAGGCCGAAACCAGCTCACCACGAACGATCTTCTCAGACAGCTTGTCTTCGATTTCGCGCTGAACCGCGCGGCGTAGCGGGCGGGCACCGAGCGCCGGGTCGTAACCCAGTTCGATGAGCCGCTGCTTCGCGGCAGGGGTCAGCGTGATCGTCATGTCGCGGTCTGCAAGGCGCTTACCAAGCTTGGCGATGAACAGGTCAACGATCTGAACCAGCTCAACCTGGGTTAGCTGAGGGAAGATGATCGTCTCGTCGACACGGTTCAAGAACTCAGGCTTGAAGTGCTTCTTGAGCTCCTCGTTGACCTTGCCCTTCATGCGCTCGTAGTCGTTTTCGGCGTTGTCTTCTAGAGCAAAGCCCATGGCACCCTTTGAGATGTCGCGGGTTCCTAGGTTGGTGGTCATGATGATCACGGTGTTCTTGAAGTCAACGACTCGACCCTGGCCATCGGTTAGTCGGCCTTCTTCGAGAATCTGAAGAAGCGAGTTGAAGATGTCTGGGTGAGCCTTTTCGATTTCATCGAAGAGCACAACGCTGAACGGCTTGCGGCGAACCTTCTCGGTTAGCTGGCCACCTTCTTCGAAGCCTACGAAGCCCGGAGGGGCACCGAATAGGCGCGATACGGTGTGCTTCTCGCCGTATTCGCTCATGTCGAGCGAGATTAGAGCGCCTTCGTCGTCGAATAGAAACTCAGCGAGCGCCTTGGCGAGCTCGGTCTTACCAACACCGGTAGGGCCGGCGAAGATGAACGAACCAGATGGGCGGTTCGGGTCTTTCAAACCAGCGCGCTGGCGGCGAATCGACTTCGAGATGGCGCGAATTGCCTCTTCTTGGCCAATGACGCGCCTGTGTAGTTCGTCCTCCATGAAGATGAGCTTCGAAGACTCTTCTTCGGTGAGCTTGAAAACAGGAATACCAGTCGACTGCGCGAGAACCTCGGCGATTAGGCCTTCGTCAACAACGCCCTGGGTTGCCACGTTGCCGTTGCGGAACTGCTTTTCTAGGCGTACGCGTTCTGCCGAAAGCTTCTTCTCTTCGTCGCGCTTTGAGGCGGCGAGTTCGAAGTCTTGCGACTCAATCGCCTTCTCTTTTTCTACGCGAGCGGCAACAATCTTCTCTTCGATCTCACGAAGCTCAGGTGGCGAAGAAAGAATCGAAAGGCGCATGCGTGCACCAGCCTCATCGATTAGGTCGATCGCCTTGTCTGGCAAGAAGCGGTCGGTGATGTAGCGGTCTGCAAGCGTTACGGCCGAAACCACGGCACCATCGGTGATGGTCACCTTGTGGTGAGCCTCGTAGCGGTCGCGAAGACCCTTCAAGATGTTGATTGCCATAGGCAGGGTTGGCTCGGCAACATTGACCGACTGGAATCGACGAGCAAGCGCTGCGTCTTTCTCAAAGTGCTTGCGGTATTCGTCGAGGGTGGTTGCACCAATGGTCTGGAGCTCGCCACGAGCAAGTAGCGGCTTCAAGATCGAAGCGGCATCGATAGCGCCCTCGGCAGCACCGGCACCAACGAGAGTGTGAATCTCATCGATGAAAGTGACGATGTCGCCGCGCTGGCGAATCTCTTTGGTCACCTTTTTGAGGCGCTCCTCAAAGTCACCGCGGTAACGCGAACCGGCAATAAGTGCGCCCATGTCTAGGGTGTAAAGCTGCTTGCCCTTCAAAGTTTCTGGCACATTGCCGTGGACGATTGCCTGAGCAAGACCTTCGACAACAGCCGTCTTACCAACACCAGGCTCACCAATCAGAACCGGGTTGTTCTTTGAACGACGAGAAAGAATCTGCATGACGCGCTCGATCTCACGCTCGCGACCAATCACTGGGTCGAGCTTGCCATCTGCTGCCGCCTGGGTGAGGTTGCGACCAAACTGGTCGAGAATCGTCGAACCCTTTTGCGGAGCGCTGGTTTCGCCACCAACGTTGACGGTTTCTTTGCCCTGGAAACCAGAGAGCAGCTCAACAACCTGCTGACGAACGCGGTTTGAGTCGGCTCCCAACTTGGTCAAAACTTGAGCGGCAACCCCTTCACCTTCGCGAATCAAGCCGAGCAGCAGGTGTTCGGTGCCAATGTATGAGTGGCCAAGCTGAAGTGCCTCGCGAAGCGAAAGCTCAAGAACCTTCTTGGCGCGCGGGGTGAAAGGAATGTGGCCGGTCGGCGGGGTCTGGCCCTGACCGATGATTTCTTGAACCTGCTCGCGAACTGCATCCAGGTTGATGCCGAGCGCTTCTAGCGCCTTGGCTGCAACGCCTTCGCCCTCGTGGATCAAACCAAGGAGGATGTGCTCGGTGCCAATGTAGTTGTGGTTGAGCATCTTCGCCTCTTCTTGGGCGAGGACTACTACACGGCGGGCCTTATCGGTGAACTTCTCAAACATAAGTTGATGGTAACTGCGACCACCGACCTAAAACAGGGCTGTTCGCCCTAAGCGTTAGTTGATCGTGATCAGGTGAATAGGCCCATCGGCTACGTCGCTTCCGTCATTCGGTGTAACCTCTACCTGCAGGTAGTACGAACCAATGCCTTGACCCCAGTCGGCGCCCATGCTGAAGGTGTCGTCACCAGTTGAGAAAGCGCTATCGATGAACGACCAGTTAGCCGGGTCGGTGCAATCGTCGGTTGGTCGGCACCAGTAAGTGTCAACCTCGTAGCCAACGTTGTCTGGGTCGGTGACAGACGCGGTTATGTTCGGAAGGGATTCAAAGCTCGAGTCGATCGTCAAATCTATGTAGTCATCTGTGACACCGATACCAGTCGACGTAGACCCTCCCGAACCGCCGCAGTCAAAGTTGATGATTGTCATCGGCCCGGCCACTGGTGCATATTTTGCGGTGCCGTCAACAATTACACGGAAGGCCCAGTCGTATGTCTCGTCGCCGTTGGTGCAGTAAATATCCGATGAGTAGTTAAGCGAGAAGTCGACCGAGTACTGACCGAATTCAGAACTGACCTTTGACTTCGCGGTCGAGTCGACCTTCCAATCGTTTTTGGTGCTGGCGTACTGAAGGTGAGCAGTGCGGTTTTTTGCGGCTGCAGTGCTGCCAAGAAGGCCAGAAACACCGGCGAAGGTGTTATCAAACGACATTTTCATTGGCACGTTTTCGCAAGAGACGTCGTCACAGAACTTAACAGCAAGTGGAGTCTTGGTGGTCTTTTTGGCGACGGTAACCGAGGTAGCTGCGGCGTTGGCGACTTTGTAGCCTGCAATTGCCGCGGCTGTTGCGGTTAGCGAATACTTGCCAGCTGCAGCAGGCGTCCACTTGAACTCGGCAATGCCGTAGTTTGTCGAGACGGTTGCAACCTTCTTTTTGTTGGAGTACAGGGTTACCGCACGAGCGCCGATGTAATCGCAGACGGTTGCCGAACGAGTGGCATATGCGCAAACCGAGACATCTACAGTCACCGGAATTCCTGCGGCCGCGAATTTAGGCGCGGCTATAAGAACGGTGGTCTTGTATGTTGTCGCCTGAGCGGGCACGGCTGCGCCAAGAACAGTTAGAAGTAAAGCAGCAATGGCGGCAAGTGCCTTTTTCATGAATCCCCCAGATCTTTGAAGCCTAGCTTCATTACGACAAAGTATAACTGGCTAGAAAAACACCAAAGATTACTTGCTTCGTTTGTTCGTTTCTTCGAACTTAGTTCGCTCTTCGGCTTCGATCTTTGCGTAGGTGTCGCGCTCTTTTGAGTCGACCTTGATGATTGCTCGCATGACTACCCAGAAGATACCGCCGACCAGGAGTGGCGGGACAAGCGAGAGCAGTGCTGCTAAGACGTCGTTCATCACTTGACCAACGGGAACATGATTGTTTCGCGAATGCCTAGGCCGGTGAGGCTCATGAGTAGGCGGTCGATGCCCATGCCCATACCGCCCGATGGTGGCATGCCGAACTCGAGAGCCTTCAAGAAGTCTTCGTCGAGCTTCATTGCCTCAGGGTCGCCGGCTGCTGCCAAAGTTACCTGCTCAACAAAGCGCTCGCGCTGAACCACTGGGTCGACGAGCTCTGAGTAGCCGGTTGCCTGCTCGTAACCACGAATGTAGAGATCCCACTTTTCAACGACGCCAGGCTTGCTGCGGTGGTTGCGGGTGAGTGGTGAGGTGTCGACTGGGAAGTCGATTACGAACGTTGGCTGCACCAGGGTGTCCTTGACGAAATGCTCCCAAAGTTCTTCGACGTACTTGCCGTGAAGTGGGTGCTCGATGTCGATGTCGACGCTCTTGGCAAGCTTCTTGAGATCTTCGATCGGGGTCTCTGGGGTGATCTTCTGGCCGCAGGCTTCGCTCAGGCTCTCGAACATCGAGATGCGTGGCCATACGCCGCCGAGGTCGTTGATAGTGCCATCTTCGAGCACAACCTGGTGGGTGCCAAAGACGTCCATCGCTGCGTTTTGAATCAACTTCTGGGTGAGGTCGGCGATCGAGTTGTAGTCGCCGTAAGCCTCGTAGGCCTCAAGCATTGCGAACTCGGGGCTGTGGGTGCGGTCGGCGCCTTCGTTTCTGAAGTTGCGGTTGATTTCGTAAACACGGTCGATGCCGCCGACTACTGCGCGCTTGAGGAACAGCTCTGGGGCGATGCGAAGGAACAGCTCGGTGTCGAACGCGTTCGAATGAGTCTTGAACGGGCGGGCACTTGCTCCGCCGTGAATGGTCTGAAGCATCGGGGTTTCGATTTCAAGGAATCGATCCTCGGTGAAAGTCTTGCGAAGGCTCGCCATAACCTGGGCGCGGATCTTGACAACCTCGCGGGCGCGGTCGCGAACGATTAGGTCGAGGTAGCGGTGACGAACTCGAAACTCTTCGCCGAGTTCGTTGTGAAGGTTGGGCATCGGGCGAATGGTCTTAGCGGCCATCTTCCACGAATTGACCAAGATGCTGAGCTCGCCGCGCTTCGAAGTGATGACTTCACCTTCAACGAAGAGGTGGTCGCCGAGGTCGACTAGTTCTTTGAAAAGTTCGAGTTGTTCTTCGCCAACCTTGTCGAGGCTAAGCATGGCCTGGATGCGCTGGCCATCGCCTGCCTGAAGAGTTGCGAAACAAAGCTTGCCGGTGTTGCGCTGAAACATGACGCGGCCGGCGATGCCGACGAATTCGCCGGTGGCGACGTCGACGTCAAGGTCTGGGTGGGCGGCGCGAACCTCGCCGATGCTGTGGGTGATCGGGAGGGCAACCGGGTAGGCATCGTTCAGCTTGTTGAGGCGCTCGCGCTTTTCTAGACGAATCGCGATCTGCTCTGGCAGGTCTTGCTCATCTTCATGCTCGAGTTGGTCACTCATTCGCTTTGCTCCGTTAGGTCAAGTTCAAGGTTGTCGATCAAGCGTGTGTTGCCGACCTTGGCCGCGACAATCGCAAGTGCCTTGCCTCGGTAGTCGTCGGTGACTGGTCGAAAGATTTCTGGGTCAACAACCGCTATGTAGTCAAGTTTAGTCTCGGGGGTTGAGTCGATGAGGGTTCGCGCAGCTTCGAGGGTGAGGCTAAGTGGTTGGCGCAAGGTTTTGAGGGCTTTGTAGAGCGCGGTTGCCGAGATCCTCTGTGCGTCGGAGAGGTAACGGTTGCGGCTGCTCATGGCAAGGCCGCTCGGTTCGCGATGGGTCGGGGCGGCGACAATCACGGTGTTTTTGTAGAGAGCGCCGGCAAGCTTTTTGACCATGAACAACTGCTGGGCATCTTTGGCGCCGAAGATCGCGAAGTCTGGCTGAACGATGTCGAATAGGCGGCCGACAACGGTGAGCATGCCGTCGAAGTGGCCGGGGCGGCTAGCGCCTTCAAAGGTTGAGCCGACAACTCCGGCTCGTTGTTCGCGCACTCCCTCTGGTGGGTAAACCTCGCCCACGCTCGGCGCAAAAAGTACGTCGACGTTTTTTGTTTCGAGAAGTTTTGCGTCTTCGTTCAGGGTGCGTGGGTATTTGTCGAAGTCCTCGTTCGCGCCAAACTGTTTCGGGTTCACGAAAATGCTCACCACGACTACGTCGGCTTTTTGCTGAGCTAGCTCGACCAGGCTCAGGTGGCCGTCGTGCAGGGCGCCCATGGTTGGAACGAATGCGATGGTTTTGCTCGCTGCCTTTGTTGCTTCAACGAATGCTTCGAGCTCGTCGGCCGTGTGAATGATTCTCATAGCGCCTCAGGGTTGAGAGGTTGGTGACCTTCGGCGAGGGCTTGCTCAACTGATGTGCGCACGATTGGGGCGAGGAGGCCGCGAGGGTTTTCGACGCCGGCTTCTTCGAGCAAGCCGATTGCTTGGTTCACGATGAGTGCCGAAAAGCTCGAAGCCACCGAGAAAGCCTCGGCATACTTTGCTCGCGCCTCTTCTTCGACAACGACGGGTTCGCCGCCCATTTCGATGACTAGCGCCTGGGCGATTGGCAGGGCAATCTTCGGGGCGCTGACGGCGAAGTAAGCGTCTGGAAGTTTGATGAGGTCGACGCTGGTGCCGGTGAAACGCATGGCCGGGTGAATCGCCAACGGAATCGCGCCTTGCGCCGCTGCTGGCGCTAGGGCCGAGTAGCCGTGCTCGGGCGAGGTGTGGGCAACGATCTGGCCAGCGTGCCACTGGCCCGCCTCGGCTAGCCCGTTGACGGTTGAAATCAGCTCGGCAGCTGGGATCGCGAGAAGTACAAGGTCGGCTCTTTTCAAAATGTCTGGGACGCTCATCAGCGGAACATCAGGTAGCAGCGCCTCGGCACGTTCACGGTTTTCTTCGCTTACGGCACTGATTCCGACGACCAAATGCCCGGCACCGGCGAGAGCTAGGCCAAGAACTGCCCCAACCGGCCCGGCGCCAATGATGCCAACGTTGAGTCTGCCCTCGGCACTCAAGCGGGGGTGCCTTCGGTCGGTTCGTCAATGTCTGGTGGAATTCTGAACAGGTACTCAACAACAAGGGCGACGCCCGTAGTGACTAGCGCGGCAACCACACCAGCGATGGTGAAAACCACGTTTGCGCTGATTGCGGGCAAAGTGAGTTGCACCACGAGGACGCCAACGTGCCAGCCGAAGAAAAGCGAACCCGCCACAGAGCTCGCTTTTGCAAGCGAAACAACGCGGAAGGCATAAAGCGGGTTGACTCGCTTTGCAAGCTTTTTTGGGTCTTTTAGGGCACTGCGGTAGCGGGCCATCGGAATCGCCATAAGCGCCAGCGCCAAGCCGATTGCGGCAACAGTCACTGGGAGATTGATTGGTGAAACCGGGACGGCGAAGCCGCGAGACACAAAAACCTCCGAAAGCACGCCAGAAAATATTGCTGCGCCGGTGGCGTAGCTAGCCAAAGACCAGGGGTTGGTTGCTTTCATCACGCCTCCCAAACTTCGCCGGGGTAAGACTTGGCCAATTCAGCAACTTTTCCACGTCCCGGAATCACTGCCTCTGGCTGCATGAGCGACCAAGGTGTTAGAACGAATGATCTTTCGTGTGCGCGCGGGTGTGGGAGGGTTAGCTCCTCTGTGGTTTGGTGGACCGCGCCAAAGGTAATGATGTCGATGTCTAGGGTTCGTGGACCCCAGCGCACGTCTCGAACGCGGCCAGCCTCCGTTTCAATGTTGCGAGTTGCAGCGAGAAGTTCTTCTGGGCTCAAGGTTGTTTCGACCTCTACGACCCCGTTTAGGTAACGCGGCGCGGTTTCGTCGATTCCGGCTTCGGTTAGCGCGAATGACTCAACCAGCGGCGATGTAGCTGTCACCTTGATTTTGTCGTGCGCGTCGAGCGTCGCAATTGCTTCTTTGATCTGCTCGCGTGGGTCACCGAGGTTTCCGCCGAGGGCGAGAATTGCGAGCATCAGTTTTCTCGCTTGGCCTTGACGGTTACCGAAACGTCTTTGAAGTCGTAAGGAATCGGCGCGTTCGGCTTGTGAACAGTTACTTTGGCTTTCGAAATGATGCCGCTGACCGAGCCACCCCCGTAGTTCATGATCATGTCGAGCAGCCGCTGAGCGAGAGTTTCGAGCAGGTCAACCGGTTCGCTCTTGACGTTTTCGACAATCGACTTAGCGAGCTCGCCGTAGTGAATGGTGTCGCCGAGGTTGTCGGTGAGAGTTGCCTTAGGCGAACCAACCCAGACGGTTGCGTCGATGTAAAAGTCTTGACCGTTTTGGCGCTCGAAATCAAAGACTCCGTGGTGCGCAAAAACCCTCAACCCCTGAATCGAGATTTTCTGGGCCATTTTTACGCCTCTTTCGCTTGGTGTAACGCCGAGACAATGCTAATCGCGTCTTCGGTCGCAACCACGTTGTGAACGCGCACGCCCCAAAGTTTGCGCTGCATGAGTAGCGCGGTGAGCACGGCGGTGGCTAGGTCGCGGCGGCCGTTGTCGGCCTCGGTGATGTCATCGGGCGCAATAAGCCCGGCAATGAAACGCTTGCGGCTGGCGCCGACGAGGATCGGTAAGCCGAGGCTCTCTAGTTCGTCGAGTCTGGCGACTAGCTCCCAGTTTTGCTTGAGGTCTTTGGCGAAACCAAGACCGGGGTCGATCACGATTTTGTCGCGGGGAACGCCTGCCGAGATTGCTTTGTCGACCTGAAGCTGCAACTCAGCGACAACGTCTTTGGCAATGTCTTCGTATTCGTGCTGGCTGCCGGCGCCTTTGTCGTGGCCACGCCAGTGCGAGATCACGATGGTTGCGCCAGACTCGGCTGCAACCCTGAAGATTTCGCTGTCGGCAAGCCCGCCAGAGACGTCGTTGATGATGTCTGCACCGGCTTCAACGGCCGCCCGAGCGGTCAACGCGTTCATTGTGTCGATGCTTACCTTGACGGCGAGGTCAGCTTTGATTGCGCGAATGACAGGGACTACGCGAGCGATCTCTTCATCGACCGGCACGCGCTCGGCACCCGGCCTAGTTGATTCGCCACCTATGTCGATGATGTCGGCTCCGCCAATTGCGAGGACGCGCGCATGATCCATCGCGGTTTCTAGAGAATTGTGTTGGCCGCCGTCACTAAACGAGTCTGGGGTTACGTTGAGTACGCCCATTATCAGCGGTCGGTGAAAGCTCATTTGCTAATTAGCCCCATGACTTCGGCTCGGGCCACCGGCTCTGAATAGGCGCCGCGAGCCGCCATAGTCACGGTGTTGGCCTCCGGCTGGCGGGCGCCGCGCGAAACCACGCAGTGATGGCGTGCTTCGATTACGACTACAACGCCTTTGGCGTCGAGCCCTTGTTCGATTGCGTCAGCAATTTGGGCGGTGAGGTTTTCTTGTAACTGCGGCCTCGCGCCGATGATTTCGACAACCTTTGGCAGACGCCCAAGCCCTACGACTCTTTCGCCTGGCAGGTAAGCGATGTGCGCAACGCCGGTGAATGGCAGAAGGTGGTGTTCGCAGATTGAGACGAAGTCGATGTCTTTTAAGATCACGACTTCGTTGTGTTCGGCTGGAATCGTTTCGGCAAGAACTGCTTTAGGGTCTTGGCCGATGCCTTTGAAGAATTCTTGGTATGCCTCGGCAACCTTTTGCGGGGTTGCCTTTAGTTCTTCGCGGTTAGGGTCTTCGCCTATGGCGTTGATTAGTTCAACGACAGCGGCTTCGACTCTGGCGCGATCGAACAAGCTACTTGGTTTTCTTCTTTGGTACGGCGATCGGGCCGGCCTTAACCGGGCGAGTCTTTTTGCTTAGCCACTGGCTGCGCTTAGGTAGTTTCTTTACCGTCTTGAAGATTTTTTCGATCTCTTCGTGGTTCAGGGTTTCTTTTTCAAGAAGCTCCTTGGCCAGGGTGTCGAGCACCTTGCGGTTTAGGTTGAGCGCCTTGTATGCCTCGTCTTGAGCGTTGTCGAGAATTGCACGAATTTCGGCATCGATGATCTGAGCCGTTGATTCGCTGTATTC
>CANGNZ010000035.1 GCA_947455435.1 Microbacteriaceae bacterium | reverse complement strand
GGTAGCCGCCGAGGCCGCCGCCGTAATTGCCGAAAAGACCGGCGTCGCCAAACACGACATCGCGCTGACACTTGGCTCGGGCTGGGGCAAGGCCGCCGAGCTAATCGGCGAAACTATTGCCACCTTCGACGCAACCGAAGTTGTGGGCTTCAACCCTCCGGCCGTGGTTGGCCATGCCACCACGATTCGCTCAATCAAGCTCCCAGACGGCCGTCACGCGCTCGTCTTGCCTCGAAGCCACTGGTATGAGGATCACGGCATTCGCTCTGTAGTTCACCCGGTTCGCACAGCTGCTGCCGCCGGCGTCAAGGTTTTCATTTTGACCAACGGTTGCGGAGGCCTAAACCCAGATCTAAAGCCGGGCACGCCCGTTCTGATTCGTGACCACATTTCTCTCGTGTTCAAGAGCCCAATCGAAGGCGCAAACTTCGTCGACCTAACCGACGCATACTCCCCGCGCCTACGCGAAATAGCCAAGACCGTTGATCCAAGCCTCACCGAAGGCGTCTATGTGCAGTTCACCGGCCCGCACTACGAAACCCCGGCCGAGGTAAAGATGGCTAAGGCGATCGGTGGTGACCTAGTCGGCATGTCGACGGCACTCGAAACAATCGCGGCACGCGAATCGAAGCTCGAGGTGCTAGGCCTTTCGCTAATGACCAACCTTGCTGCCGGCATTCAGACCACACCGCTGTCTCACACCGAGGTGCTTGAGGCTGGCCGCGAGGCCGAGGGTCGAATCTCGAAGCTGCTCGCCGAGATCATCGCAAAGCTCTAAACCCGTGGACTACCGCAAACTGGCCGAAGCCTGGATCGCCATCGACCCAGACCAAGAGACCCGCTCAGAACTCAGCGCGCTTTTAGAAGACGATCGCGCACTTGCCGAGCGCTTTGGTGAACGGCTGAACTTTGGCACCGCTGGGCTTCGTGGTGAGCTTGGTGCCGGCCCGAATCGAATGAACCGTGTGGTAGTTGGCCAGGCCGCGCTCGGCCTGAGCAACTTCTTGGGCGGCAAGGGTCGCCTGGTCATCGGTTTCGATGGTCGAGTCAACTCAGACGTGTTTGCCCGTGACACCGCCGAACTAGCGACTGCCGCCGGGCTCGAGGTCTTGCTATTCGACCGCATGGTGCCAACTCCAGTTTTGGCTTTCGCCGTAAAACACCTAGACGCCTCCGCTGGCGTGATGGTCACCGCGAGCCACAACCCGCCCCGCGACAACGGCTACAAGGTTTACCTGGGCGGCGCTAATGGCGGTGGCCAAATCATTTCACCGACCGATGCCGAAATTCAGGCTGAGATTTTGAAGGTCGCCGACTCGTCAAAGCCCTGGGCTCGAAGCGGTGATTACAAAACCATCGGCGACGAGGTCATCGAAGCCTATTTGGCACGCGTCCTCGAAATCACGAAGCCAACCGGTCAGCGCCAACCAAAAATTGTTTACACCGCAATGCACGGTGTTGGCTGGGCTTACGCGAGCGAGCTCTTTGCGCGCGCGGGTTACAAAGACGTTCACTCGGTCAGCGAGCAGCAAGAGCCCGACGGCTTGTTCCCTACCGTGGCCTTCCCGAACCCAGAAGAGCCAGGCGCTCTAGACCTCGCGATCGCCGAGTTTGAGGCAACCAAAGCCGACCTGATCATTGCAAACGACCCAGACGCCGACCGCTTGGCCGTGGTGATTCGCAACCACGACGGTTCGATTAGACGGCTCACCGGCAATGAGGTCGGACTGATTCTTGGTGAATGGGTCGCCAGCCACGCCGGCAGTGGTGCACTCGCTTGCTCGCTGGTTTCGAGTGACCAACTGGCTAAAGTCGCTGAGAGTCACAATCTCGAGTTTGCGCAGACGAAAACCGGCTTCAAGTGGATTAGCAAGGTGCCAGGTTTGATCTTTGGCTTCGAGGAAGCACTCGGCTACTGCATCGACCCGCAGGTTGTGCCAGACAAAGACGGCATCAGTGCAGCGATGGCAATAGTTTCACTCGCAACCGAAATCAGCCTCGCCGACTACATCGATCAACTCACCGAGAAGTATGGCCAGTTCGCCACAAGCCAGGTGAGCCTAAGGTTCCCGAGCGTAGCCGAAGCAAAGGTTGCGTTCGAAAAAGCGACAGCGGGTATGCACGAAGACGACGGCATGGTGGTTTGGGTTCCGAGCGAAGGCGAAAAAGTGATTTTCAGAGTTTCTGGCACCGAACCTAAACTCAAGTGCTACCTACAGGTCAGCGGCGAAAATGCCGAAGGCCGGCTAACCGAGCTAGAGCAGAGCCTTCGAAAGCTTCTCGTTTAGTTCGTGAAGGTCAAAGAAGTGGTCGATCGAAATAATTTCGGCAGGCAAACCTTTTAGCGACTCGACAAGTTCTGGCGTGGTTAGCACGATGTTTGCCGTCTCAGCGCTGCGGCGAGCGGTTGCGACATCGCAAGCCTCAACGGTTGCTTCAATACCAAGGGTCTTCAACACCTTTTCGGCATTCATCTTTAGAAGAACGCTGGTGCCAATACCCATTCCACAAACCGCAACGATACGCATGGTTCTATTGTGCTGTCTCACCCAGCAGCAAATGACCCAACTCGTCATTTGTGGACGCATTTAACAGGCTATTTACAAAGTCTTCATCGCTTAGGCGCTCGGCTAGAGCGGCAAGAACCTCAATATGACCCTCATGATCAACGGCAGCGAGCCCAAAAACTAGCCGAACCGGGTCGTTGTGGCTACCAAACTCGATTGGCTCGGCGAGCACTGCGAGGCTCAAACCGGTTTCAATGACACTCCTACTTGGGCGAGCATGGGCGAGAGCAATACCTGGAGCGATGACAATGTAAGGCCCAAACTCTTCAACGGCTGCAAGCATTTGGTCAATGTAGTCGGGTGTTGCCCGGCCGCTGGCAACCAGAAGTTCGCCACTAGCACGAATCGCGGAGTCGCGGTCGACCGCCGAAACGGCAACCGCTAGTGAGCCTTCGCCAAAAGCGATCAAAGCCCAGCCTTTTTGAAGCCGCGCAGAATCTGCTCGATTAGCTCCTCACGAGCCTCAAGGCTCTGAAAGGTCGCCTCGGCGGCGTTTAGCTGAAACTGCTGAAGATCCTCGAGGTCGTACTCAAAGGCCTTGGTCAACAACTCGAGTTCGCGCGAAATCGAGGTGCCGCTAATGAGTCGGTTATCTGGGTTCACGGTAACCATGAAGCCGAGCTGGTAGAGGATATCGAAAGGGTGGTCGACCATCTCGGTGCCCCACTCAGAAACCGCTCCGGTCTGCAGATTCGAAGACGGTGAAAGCTCCAGCGGAATCTGTCTGAAGTGAACCCATTCGGCGACTTCGCCAAGTTCAACAAAGTCTCGATCGCCTTCGCTTCGGCTCGAAAGAATGTCGTCCGCTATCCGAACACCGTGACCAAGGCGCAGAGCGCGGCCAGAAACCAGCGCGTCTGTGATGCTCTCAACACCATCGCCCTCACCCGCGTGAACAGTGATCGGCATCATCTGGGTGGCTAGGTAGTCAAATGCCTCCCGGTGAAGCGATGGCGGAAACCCGGCTTCTGGGCCGGCGATGTCGAAGCCGACGACGCCGTTGAATCGGTGACGAACAGCGAGTTCTGCGATCTCGAGTCCCCGGTTGTTTTGGCGCATTGCAGTTACCAACTGGCCGGTGCGAATGTCGCCACCGAGTTCGGCCACGTCTTCGGCACCCTGCTCCAGGCCATCTTGAACAGCCTCAACCACCTCGTCTAAGGTGAGCCCCTTCTCGAGGTGCTGCTCTGGCGCCCAACGAATCTCGCCGTAGATAACGCCGTCTTTGTGAAGGTCTTGCACGAACTCACGGGCGACGCGAGTGAGACCAGAGCGAGTCTGCATGACCGCGCAGGTGTGAGCGAAAGTTTCGAGGTAAAGAGGCAGCGAACCAGAGTCTGCCGAGTCTCTGAACCATTTACCAAGGGCTGCGCCGTCGTTGGCAGGGAGCTTGTGGCCAATCTCACCGGCAAGCTCAATGATGGTCTGAGGGCGAAGTCCGCCATCTAGGTGATCGTGCAGTGAGATCTTCGGCAGTGCCTTGAAGTTGATAGCCATTATTTGGTTAAACCTTTCGGGGTTGGGATTTCGCCCGAGTTGATGCCCGAGATCAGGTTGCTTCTTGCTGAGGTAAACAGTGGCGAAAACGCCACGGCTCGCTCCGCGGTCAATGAGACTCCACCATTGGCCAAAGTCCCGGCGAATTCGTTACTCAGTGGGTCACCAACCTTTTGGTTGTCGACGAATAACCTAATTGCCTCAAGAACTGGCCGAGAAACTTGCTTGACCGTTGAGGCGAGTACGTGAGATCGCCAAGCCAGATTGTCAGTGTCCATAAACCAGTCACGGTCGCAGCCGATCACAAAAGCATCGGCCTTGCCAACGGTTGCCAATCCAGCACCTACGCCAGCCGCACCCGCAACCGGGTAGATCACATCGGCACCATCGGCCAAAAATGCCGCGGTGGCAGACTTTGCAGCGCGTTGATCTGTAGCGGTACCCAGAAACTTCCATTCGCTGGCAACACCCGGCGCGCCGAGGACAACGACATCGGTGTCGGCGTCGTTGTTGAACAGCTGCACGCCTTCTGCAAAGCCCTGCATGGACGCCCGCACGGCAGGTGTGTCGTATGAACCAAACGTGGCCACAAGGCCGGTCTTAGAGTTTGCGGCGGCAAGGTATCCCGCGAGAATCGCGCTCTGCCCTGCGTCAAAGGTCAGGTGCTTCAAGTTGTTCGCGAGTGGGTGCGCGACCTCACTCGGCACGGCATCGTCAACCAAGACAAACGCGATGTCTGGGTTGGCTCTCGCAACCTTGACCACGGCGGAGCGCACCTTGTCACCGGTGGCGATGACTACGTTGCATCCGCGCCTAACCATCAGGTTCACTGACTTGTAAATCGAGTTTGGCCCGCTCTTTTCGTGCAAAACGGTCTGCTGCTTAGCAATACCTAGCGAGACGACGGCCTCTTTAATGGCCGAATAAGCAGATTCATTTACTCCCCCATCGGTTAGCCCACTCGCGCTTGCAACAAGGCAGGCGGTGAAGGCAGCCGGAGTTGGGGTTGCGCTTTCGGTTGGGAGGTTTGAGCAGCCAGAGAGCATCAGAGCAGGCAAAATCGCCAGCGTGAACTTGCTAAAGAACGTCACCGTGGCCCGAATTCTTCAAGGTCTCAACAATGTTTTTCACGCCTTGCGCGTGCTCCTTGGTGGTGATCAATAGCGCGTCTGGGGTGTCGACCACGATTATGTCTTTGAGGCCAACAACAGCGATGAGGCGCTTCGACTGCCCAACCAGGATTCCGCTTGAATCTTCGGCGAGCAGTTGAGCGTTACCAATAACCGCGAGGTTTTCTGGGCGGCCGCCCGAAAGCAATTCGGCGACACCGGCAAAGTCACCCACGTCATGCCACTCAAACTCGGCAGGAATCACGGCAACCAAACCGGCGGCTGCGGCAGGCTCGGCAACGGTGTAGTCGAAAGCAATCTTTTTGAGCTCGGGCCAGTACTGCGCAACCAGGTCGGCCCTGGCCGGGGTGTCCCAGGCTTCTGCAATTTCAACAATGCGAGCGTGAAGCTCTGGCTCGCTCGCGGCAACCTGTTCGAGAATCAAAGCGGCCGGAGCAACGAACATGCCCGCGTTCCATAAAAAGTTGCCTGACTCAAAAAACTCTTGAGCCACCTTCTTGTTTGGTTTTTCGACAAAGTCGTTAACTTCGCGCGCATGCGGCGCCCCAGCAACCTCGAGAGCTGCACCGGCGTGGACGTAACCAAAGGAGGTGGCGGCAAAGGTTGGCCGAATACCAATTGTGACCAAACGGCCCGTTGCGGCTACCTCAATGGCTTCGCGAATTGTCCTGGCAAAGGCTTTGTCGTCTGCAATGGCGTGGTCGGCAGCGAAAGACCCGATAATCACGTCTGATTCGCGCTGCGAAAGGATGGCGGCGGCGAGCGCAATCGCCGCGGTTGAGTCTCGAGGCGACTGCTCCAAGAAAAGGTTCTTTGGTAGCAAATCTTCGAGCTGTTCGAGGATTCCACCTTCGTGAGCTGCGCCCGCGACAACGGCAATACGAGGCCCAGCCAAAGGTACGAGGCGATCCCAGGTGCCCTGCAGGAGGGTGCGGCCCGAACCGGTTAGGTCGTGCAAAAACTTTGGTGCGGCTGCTCGCGAAAGCGGCCAAAGACGCGAGCCAACCCCGCCGGCGGGAATAACCGCGTGGAATCTTTCGATTGGAGTTTTAGGCATACCAAAAGCGTATCCGAACTGGCCGAGTTGGCAGTATCTCTGCGCATCAGAGGTTTAGACTAGAAGAGCTTCAACGCCGAGCAAATACAGGAGGAATCGTGCCAACTAAGCCTGCCGGCACCCTTTACCGTGGCAAGACCGGAATGTGGTCGTGGGTTCTCCACCGCATCACCGGCGTGGCCATCTTCTTCTTTCTTTTGGTTCACACGCTAGACACCGCTCTAGTTCGCCTGAGCCCAAAAGACTACGACCTTGTTATTGCGACCTATAAGGGTGCAATCATCGGCTTCGCCGAACTCGGTCTCGTAGCCGCCATCCTCTTTCACGCGCTAAACGGCATCCGAGTTATTTTGATTGACTTTTGGAGTAAGGGCGCCAAGTACCAGCGCGTAATGTTCTGGGTGGTCGTCGCTCTCGCCTTGATTCTGTTCGCTGGTTTCGCGCCACGACACATTGCCAACGTTATTCACGACATCGAGTTGGGTTACTAATCATGGTTGTCATCGAAACTCCTCGCAGCCCTCGTAGCCGTAAGAGTGCAAAGTTTGAGCGCTACGGCTGGCTTTACATGCGCATTTCTGGCGCTCTACTGTTGGTGCTGATTTTTGGCCACCTGATCATCAACTTGGTCATGAACGGCGGAATCACCCAGATTTCTTTCGCTTTCGTCGCAGGCAAATGGGCTGACCCGTTTTGGAAGATCTGGGACGGCCTGATGCTGTGGCTCGCCCTTATTCACGGCACCAACGGAATGCGCACCATCGTCAACGACTACTCCGAGCGTCCAATGATTCGCAAAACCCTAAACATCGCCCTCTGGGTTGTTTGCGGCGCGCTAATCATTCTCGGAACCTTAGTTGTCACCACCTTCGACCCATGCGTCGACCCATCGGTTTCACACACACTCAGCGTCTGCAAGTAGAAAGCAAACCAAATTGGCTAAGCCGAAGATTCACAACCACCAGTACGACGTAGTAATCGTGGGAGCCGGTGGCGCAGGTATGCGCGCGGCAATCGAGGCTGGGCCTCACGCGAAGACCGCCGTGATCTCAAAACTCTTCCCAACCCGTAGCCACACCGGTGCGGCTCAGGGTGGCATGGCTGCAGCACTAGCCAACGTTGAAGAAGACAGCTGGGAGTGGCACACTTTCGACACCGTCAAGGGTGGCGACTACCTGGTCGATCAGGACGCCGCTGAGATCCTTGCAAAAGAGTCAGTGCAGGCGGTTATTGACCTAGAAAACATGGGCCTGCCTTTCAACCGCACCCCAGACGGCAAGATCGACCAGCGACGCTTCGGTGGCCACACCCGTGACCACGGTAAGGCTCCGGTTCGCCGCAGTTGCTACGCAGCCGACCGTACCGGACACATGATCCTTCAGACCTTGTACCAAAACTGCGTCAAGCTTGGCATCGAGTTCTACAACGAGTTCTATGTTCTCGACCTCGTAATGAACGATGGCAAGCCGGCTGCGGTTGTTGCCTACGAACTGGCTACCGGTGACCTTCACGTCTTCGCTGGCAAGTCGATCATCTTTGCAACCGGTGGCTTCGGCAAGATCTTCAAGACCACCTCAAACGCCCACACCCTCACCGGCGACGGCGTTGGCATCATCTGGCGCAAGGGTCTTCCGCTCGAAGACATGGAGTTCTACCAGTTCCACCCAACCGGCCTGGCCGGCCTAGGCATCCTGCTTTCTGAGGCAGCACGTGGCGAGGGCGGAATCCTTCGCAACTCGAGCGGCGAGCGCTTCATGGAGCGATACGCCCCAACCATCAAAGACCTAGCCCCGCGCGACATGGTCGCTCGAGCAATGGCTAACGAAGTTCGCGAAGGTCGCGGCGCGGGCCCGAACAAGGACTACGTTCTTCTCGACCTCACCCACCTGCCGCCAGAGGTTATCGACGCCAAGCTCCCAGACATCACCGAGTTTGCTCGAACCTACCTCGGCGTCGAGCCTTACACCGAGCCGGTGCCGGTGTTCCCAACCGCGCACTACGCAATGGGTGGTATTCCGACCAACATCAAGGCCGAAGTTTTGAGCGACAACAAGAAGGTTGTTCCAGGCCTCTACGCCGCCGGTGAGTGTGCCTGTGTGAGCGTCCACGGAGCAAACCGCCTGGGCACCAACTCGCTTCTCGACATCAACGTCTTCGGCAAGCGCGCGGGTAACTACGCCGTCGAATACGCCAAGACTGCCAAGCAGGTTCCTGTTCCGAAAGACGCGATCGACGAAACCGTCGCGCTTCTCGAGCACATGCGAAACTCGACCGGAACCGAAAAGGTTGCCGTTCTCCGCAAAGAGCTTCAGGACACCATGGACCTAAACGCCCAGGTGTACCGCACCGAGGAGAGCCTCGACGAAGCGCTCGCCAAGATTGCCGAACTCCGCAAGCGCTACGAGCACGTGCAGGTTCAAGACAAGGGCATGCGCTTCAACACCGACCTTCTCGAGGCAGTCGAGCTTGGCTTCTTGCTCGACCTCGCCGAGGTTTTGGTTGTCACCGCGAAGGAGCGCCGCGAATCTCGCGGAGGCCACTTCCGTGAAGACTACCCAACGCGTAACGACGAGAAGTTCATGGTTCACTCGATGGCCTATAAGAAGGGCTCGAAGATCAAGATCGACTGGAAGCCAGTCACCATCACCAACTACCAGCCAATGGAGCGTAAGTACTAATGAGCGACGTAAAGGTTATCGACGAGATCCCGACTTACCAGGTCACCCTCTTCGTTCGCCGCTTCAACCAAGAAGACGGCCTGGAAGCTCGCTGGGAAGACTTTGACGTCACCGTTCACGGCACCGACCGCGTTCTAGACGCACTTCACAAAATCAAGTGGGAGCAGGATGGTTCGCTAACGTTCCGTCGTTCCTGCGCCCACGGAGTTTGCGGCTCAGACGCCATGCGTATCAACGGCCGCAACCGCCTAGCCTGCAAGACCCTGATCAAAGACTTGGACATGACCAAGCCGATCTATGTTGAGCCAATCAAGGGTCTGACAGTAGAAAAAGACCTTGTTGTCGACATGAACCCGTTCTACGAGGCATACCGTGACGTAAAGCCGTTCCTTATTGCGAGCGACAAGCCCGAAAAAGAACGCATCCAGTCACCTGAAGACCGCGAGCGTTTCGAAGACACCACCAAGTGCATCCTCTGCGCAGCCTGCACCTCGAGCTGTCCAGTTTTCTGGACTGACGGCCAGTACTTCGGCCCGGCAGCCATCGTCAACGCCCACCGCTTCATCTTCGACAGTCGCGACGAAGCCGCCGAGGTGCGCCTAGACATCCTCAACGACAAAGAGGGCGTGTGGCGCTGCCGCACCACCTTTAACTGCACCGAGGCCTGCCCTCGCGGTATCGAGGTAACCAAGGCAATCGCCGAGGTCAAGCAGGCAATTCTTCGCGGAAAGCCGTAAGCCTGAGAGTTTGCTAACAGTTTGTTGAAACGGTCACCGAATGGTGGCCGTTTCGCTTTAACCTCTAAACATGACTTGCGAAAACCTGTGCGGCACCGTTGTGTGCGAAGAACACGCCCCAAAGACTCCAGAGAACGCCCTGCTCAGCCGCAGAGGGCTGCTAGGTGCATTCGCCGGCATTGCAGCGACTATCGGTCTAGCCGGCTTCGGTGACTCGGCAATGGCCGCTTCAAAAACCTACGTTGCCTGCAAGACAACCGACCTAAAGGTTGGCGGTGCAAAACTGGCCACCTTGCCGGGCACATCAATTCAGGTTGTTATTACCCAGCCTAAGAAGGGCACCTTCAAGGCTTTCAGCCCCTTCTGCACCCACCAGCGCGTGATGCTGAGCGGCATTCAGGGCACCAATCTTGTTTGCCAGCAGCACGGAGCTACCTTTAACATGACCTCTGGTGCCGCCACCGGCGGGCCAACCCGGACGGGGCTAAAGAGTTACACCACCACCGTTTCAGGCACCAGCGTGAAGGTTACCGTTTAAGGGTTTTTCTTAGCGCCGGAATCAAAGCCGGCGAAGCCGAAAGGCTGTCGACACCCATTTCAACGAAAAGCTTTGCGGACTCGTGATCTGCCGCAGCCTCGCCACAAACGCCAACGGGAATCCGGCGAGCCTTAGCAATGGCCAAAACTCTCTCAATAACCGCCAAAACCTTCGGGTCTCGCGCGTCTGAAATATCTGAGGCAACACCGTGACGGTTTTTGCCGAGCGTGTATTGCGAAAGGTCGTTGGTGCCGATGCTCAAGAAGTCAATCTGCTCGAGCGCATCATCGAGCACATCAACGAGCTCGGGCACTTCAACCATGATTCCGATGTTTCGTATGCCGTGAAGCTTGGCCGAGCGCGCAAACGCGTTTGCCTCGGCTGCCGTAATCACCATCGGAGCCATCACCCAAAGGTTGCTGTTTGGCACATTGTTTTGTGCGATAGAGAGCGCTTCGAGTTGGGTGTCGAGAATCGAATGGTTGGCAAGCAGCACCTGAAAACCACGGTTCGCGTATTTGCCTGACCCGGCAGAGAAAAGGAAAGGCAGCGGTTTGTCGGTGTCGGTGTCGAGTACGCGAACAATCACGCGCCGCCCTTCAAAGAAGCTGAGAAGTCTGGTGTATTCGAGAACCTGTTCGTCGAGGGTTGGTGGATCCTGGCGACCCAAAAACAACAGCTCGGTTCTAAACAGGCCAACGCCTTGGGCGCCGACCCGATGAGCGGCCTCAGCCTCAGCGCTTGAGCCTAGGTTCGCCAAAACCGTTACCGGTAGCTCGCCTGGTTGAATCGGCGGTAAGACCTCGTCTTCAAAGACCTCGGCGCGAGCGTAATTCTCTAACTCTTCGGCCGATGGCTCGACGAAAATCTGCCCGCTCGATGCGTCCACGAGCACTTCAACCCCGTCGGTGAGCAAACCGATCGCGCTCACGCCAACCACCGAAGGAATCTTCACCGATCTCAGCACGATGCCGGTGTGACTGGTGGCGGTTCCCGTCCGGGTTATAACTGCTACGACGACCGCTGGGTCGAGTTTCGATGCAACCATCGGAGACAGATTGTCGGTCACCAATACATAAGGAGTCGAAGGCATTTCGACCTCGTCAACCCCAGCCAAGGTGTCGATTACCTTTTCGGCTAGCGCTACAAGGTCGTCTGAACGTTCGGCAAAGTAACCACCGAGCGAAGCCAAAGACCTTGCAAACTGCGAGAAGGCCCCGCGAATGGCTCGGTCGGCCGAAACACCATCGGCTAGGCGCGACTTGATTTGCTCGAG
>CANGNZ010000034.1 GCA_947455435.1 Microbacteriaceae bacterium | reverse complement strand
TTGAAATCTCCAAAGGGCATTGCCTCCATAGCGGTGATTTTACTTGCTGTTGGTTTACTTTCGGGTGGTGCGGTGTGGGGAATTCATCTCGCTCGAATTGCCTCGGTGCAACCCAGCGTTGATGGCTATAAGGATTGGAGCATCCGCGCTGGAGAATGCCCAACTCCTCCAGGTGTCACCGTCAAGTCTTCGGCAGACATGGTTAGGGCAACTTTCGCAAAAAGGTTGAAACTGACCCCAGGGGTGCCGCTTAGGGCGTTCATAGATAGTCATCAAGAGAACTCACTTGATTGCCTCTCGCAACTTGTTTTACCTGAGGCGATTGTTTTTGACTCCAACCAGGAGTCCTACGGTGTGCACTTCGAAATCACTGAGACTAAGAGCGGTTTTACATTGCTATTTAAGAAATTGCCTGACTATAACGATCAGGTTTTGGAATACTTTTTGAATTCCACGAACTGATGGGCACGGCCAGCTTCTCTGAGGCAGGCTGAAAATAGGGATTCGTTCAATCAAATTCTTGTATGCTCGAGGCATTCGTTGCAGGCGAGGAAGTTGTTTTGGTTGTGAAATGAACAAAGTACCTCAGCGGTTGCTTGGTAGCGCATACCTGATTCTCGCCGTTGCCACATATGAGGTTCTCAACCACATAGGGCGCGATCACCTGATCGATCTTTCGACGCCTTTCGACAAGGCGATCCCGGTGATTCCGGTCTTTGTCATTCCCTACCTGTCGTTCATCCCGATCTTGTTCGTGGTCTTGCCGGCAATTCTTTGGCGTAAGCCTGAAGAGTTCAAGAGATTCGGGTTGACTGTTTTTGTAACCCAAATGGTTCTCAACGTTCTCTACCTCCTTGTTCCTGGCACGCTAACCCGCCCGTCTCTTTCGGGCACAGACCCGTTCACGGTTTTGTTGCGTGACGTTGTTTGGAAGCTCGATGAGCCGATCAACACGTTCCCGTCAAACCATGTTGCTTTGAGCGTGATCGCTATTTTGACCCTTGGGCTTGCTTTCGGTTGGCGCAAGTATTGGTTGCTTCAGGTTTGGTTGGTTTTGGTTTGTGCCTCAACCCTTTTTGTTCACCAGCACGTGGTGCTAGATGTGATCAGCGGAGTGGTTTGTGGCGCAACGGTGACTCTGCTTGTTCGCAAATTTAGGCGTGGTTAGCTAACTCCCAGGTGTGACCGCTCGGGTCTTGAAAGCTAACGGTTCTAACACCCCAGGGGCGGTCGATCGGGCCGTTCAAGATCTGCACGCCTGCGGCAATAAGCTCATCGGTGGCTTGGTCGATCTCGGCGCAGCGGAGGGTGTAGACGGCTCTCACGCCGGCCGAGGCAGGCGCCAGTTTGGCGGGTTCGAGAAGTTCGCTTGACTGGTCGCCTTGCAGAAGATTGATCACCGTCTGGCCGCATTTATAGACGGCAGAAACGTCGTCTTCGAAAAGTTTTTGGAGGCCCAGTTTTTCGGCATAGAAATCCTTGGATTCTGATATGTCATCGACGAGCAGGGTGAGCGCGAAAGGTGTTGAGTCGAAGGCTTTATTTAGCAAACTAGGCATGCCGAAAGTCTAAGTCGGTTACCCTGTTTTTAGGGAGGACGCAGATGGAGTCGAATAAGGCTTTAGAGGTTGTTTCTGGAACCCTGCGCGCCATGGCGAAGTCTTCGAACGCCGACGAACTTTGCGACTACCTGGCTAACGAAGTCCTTTCGAGCTTCGATGTTGTAGCAACCTATCTAGCGATTCTTGAATCTGATGGTCGCGTCACCATGGTTGGCAGTTGGGGTTACCCAGAGGAGCGCAAGTCTCCCGATGACAGACCCTCGCTCTGGTACCCGATGGCAATCACCGACACTATTCGAACCGGTGAGATCGAGGTTTACCCAACCTGGGACGCCTATGTGACAAAGTATCCGCACCTTCTGCACAGAGCGAGCCCAGGTAAGTCTTTTGTTTGTGTTCCGTTTAGCAACCTCGGTCGTCGAGCCGGCGGTTTGGGTTTGACCTTTGGTCGCGAACTTTCTGGTGTCGAAGAGTTCACGCAACTCTGGGAGGTTATGGGGCAGGCGGGTGACCTCTTCGTCTCACGTTCATGGGCCGGTGGCGTCTTCAAGGCTCGTGGCTTGGATGTCGAAGCTTTGCCGAGCACTGCCGACATCGATGAGGTCAAAAACAGTTTTAGCGAGCGCGACCTTGAAGTGATTCGGTTGACCATCGACGGTTACACGGTTAGCGATATTGCTCGCAAACTCAGGTTCAGCGAGTCAACGATCAAGCAGGCGCGCATGGGCGTTTACAAGCGCCTAGGTGTTAATCGAATCGTCGACCTAAGGCAGGCAGTAGAGCGTTTGGCTTTGCTCGACTAAGCGTTCAAGGTGTTCTGCGCCTTGATGAGGCGCGAGTAAACGCCTTTCAGCTTGAGTAGCTCGTTGTGGGTGCCGCGCTCAACGATTTCACCTTTGTCGATCACGAGAATGATGTCTGCGTTGACGACAGTTGATAGTCGGTGGGCGATTGCGATGGTTGTGCGATTGGCTGTTGCGGCATCGAGGGTGGCTTGCACGATTCGTTCGGAGTTCGTGTCCATCGCGCTGGTGGCTTCGTCCAAGATTACGACCGGCGGATCTTTGAGTAGCACGCGGGCGATTGCGATACGTTGTTTCTCGCCGCCGCTGAGTCGGTAGCCGCGCTCGCCAACCATGGTTTCGTAACCTTTCGGAAAACTCATTATGACGTCGTGAATGTTGGCTGCCTTGGCGGCTGCTTCGATCTCTGCCTGGGTTGCATGCGGCTTGGCATAGGCGAGATTTTCGCGAATGGTGTCGTAGAAGAGGTAGGTCTCTTGGTTGACGATGCCGATGTTTTGAATCAGTTCTTCTTGGTTTAGTTCACGGACGTCGACTCCGGCGAATTTGATCGAACCCGACGTGGTGTCGTAGAAGCGCGGAATCAAATAACTGATAGTTGTTTTGCCTGAGCCAGAGGCACCAACCAAGGCGACGTATTGGCCAGGCTTCACGTCGAAGCTGACCTTCTTTAGGGTTAGCCCAGCCTTCTCGCCGGCTTCTGGGTAGCTGAAACTGACGTTTTTGAACTCGATTTCGCCGAGCTTCTTCGGGTTCACCGACTTTGGCTCTTTGGGGCTGAGGACGTTTGGTTTTAGGTCGAAGTATTCGAAGATTCGGGCGAATAGTGCTTGTGAGGTTTGCAGGTCGAGGCTCACCTGGAGCAGATTCATCATTGGGAACAGGAGCCTTGCCTGAGCGGTGGTGAAGGCGACAACGGTTCCGACCGAAAGAAGGTCATGTTTCAGGATTAACCAACCGGCGCAGAGGTAAATGACCGCGGGAATCGATGACATGAACACCTGGACGGTGGCGAAGAAGGCCTGACCGCTCATGGTTTGGCGAACCTGAAGGCCGATCTGGTTTTTGTTTTCTGCTTCGTAACGAGCGACTTCGCTGGCTTGGCGGCCAAAGCTCTTGGCCAGCAGGATTCCGCTAACTCCAAGAGATTCCTGGGTGATCGAAGACATCTCGCTCAGGGAGTCCTGAGTTTTGCTGGCGATCTTCGCTCGAACCGAGCCGACGCGGCGTTGAAGGAGCACCATGAGTGGCAGAAGCACGAGGGCGACGATGGTCAGCTGCCAACTCAGCAGGAGCATTGCGACCATTGAGGCTAGAACCGTTACCGAGCTGCCAAGAATGCTCGAGATGGTGTTGGAGAGCACGCCGGCAACGCCACCGACATCGTTGGAGAGCCGCGATTGGATCGCGCCTGTCTTGGTTTTTGTGAAAAACGCGAGCTCCATCGACTGCAGGTGAGCGAACATTCGCACGCGCAGCGAACCCATTACCTTGTTGCCAACATTGGCAGTTAGGTAGGTTTGCCAAACGCCGATCGATGCGGCGAGAACCCAAATACCGATCATGGTGAAAACCATCGCGGTCAAAAAGCCGAGGTCAGGCTTGCCATTCTTGGGGAACAAGCCCTGATTGAAGGCGCCCTGGATCAGAAGAGGCGGAATAACCGACAGGCCGGCCGAGAAAAGCACGAGCACGACAACTAGGGTTAGCGGTTTTTTGTATGGGGCGAAGAGGCCGAAGATTCGGCCAACCAGGTTGTCGATTTTTGGGGCTTCTGCGTTGCGAGCCCTAATTTTTTCTGGGTCTGTAGAAAATCGACCCATTGGTCCGCCACCGTGCATACTCATGCGCCGAGTCTAAGTTATTAGCCTGAGTAGAGTTGGCGTGTGTGGCTAATCCTCGCGCTCTGTAGCGCTATCTTCGCCGGCTTTGTCTCGGTGCTTGGCAAGCGCGGCATGGCTGACGTGCCCAGCAACCTGGCAACTGCGATTCGATCTGCGATTGCGCTGGCTTTGGCGTGGGTTCTCGTTTTGGTTAGCGGCGCTACTTCGGAGTTCGCCTCTTTGACACCGCCAGTTCTTTTGGCACTCGGTTTCTCTGGTCTGGCAACTGGAGCATCGTGGCTGATGTATTTCAAAGCGCTAAAGCTCGGACGCGTGACTCAAGTGGTCGCTATTGATCGCACCTCACTTTTGTTCACCGGCTTGTTCGCGATTGTGTTTTTGGGGGAGTCGAACAATATTCTTTTCAAGCTCGTCGGTTTGGGCTTGGTTTTTGCCGGCACATTCGTTTTGGTTTGGCAGCGCGGCGGGTTTAAGGGTGAGGGCTTTGCCTGGCTTCCTTGGGCGCTTGGTTCTATGGGTTTTGCCGTTGCGACCACGATTCTGGCCAAGGTGGCTCTCGGTTCGGTCAACTCGACTCTGGCCACGGCCGTTCGCACCATTGTCGTGGTTTTGGTTGCCGCAGGCATTGCTTTTTCTAGGGGCGAGTTCAAGGGGTTGGCTGGTTTGGGTTCGCGCAGTTTCGTGTTGTTGGGGCTTAGCGGCTTAGCTACCGGCGCATCTTGGCTCTGCTATTTTGGTGCGCTCAAGCTGGGTCAGGTTTCGTTGGTTGCGCCCATTGACAAGCTGAGCATCGTCTTTGCGTCGCTTTTGGCCTATTTCTTTTTGGGCGAGAAGGTTTCAAAGCGTGGGTTGATTGGCTTGGCAGTGATGGTTGCCGGAACCGTAGTCTTAGTTCTTTAGCCGTTGGCGATCTGTTTGATCATGCTAGGGAAAACGATTCCGTGCATCGGCCAGACCGACCACCAGTAGAGGTGGCCCATTAGGCCTTTTGGTGCGTAGGTTGCAGTCTGAGTAATCTTGCTGCCGCCGGTCTTTGCGTCTGGTTCAACTTTGAACTCCAGCCAGGCAAGCCCGGGCATTTTCATTTCGGCTCTGAGTCGCAGGGTTTTTAGGCGGTCCAGTTTTTCGACTCGCCAAAAGTCGAGGGCATCGCCAACTTGAAGGTGGTTTGGGTCACGACGTCCGCGTCTAAGACCGACGCCGCCAGTCACCTTGTCGGCAAGGCCTCTAAGCTCCCAAGCCCAGGTTGCAGTTGAGTAGCCGTTGTCGCCACCAATGGCCTCAATTCGCGCCCAAACGGCGCTCACAGGGTCTTTAGAGTCAAGTTTGCGTATGTCTTTGTAGAGTGAGCCACCCGCCCAGTCGGGGTCGGTGGGTAGCGGGTCGCTCGGCGTCCAAGGTATCGATGCGTCAGACCAGCGAGTTTCGACTCTGCGGTCTTTGATTCGCACCAGCGCGAGTTCGACAGCTTTTCTGAAAGGGGTTAGCCCGCCCTTTGGGTCTGGAATCAGTTTGCGAATTCGGTCATCGGCGGCGACAACCTCGTTCTTGAGGCTCGCAACCAGTCGCTTGGCGAGCGTGTAAGGAACAGGGGTGACTAGGCCAACCCAACCGCTCGAAAGCTTTGGGGTCATGACGGGCACCGGAATAATGATGCGTTTGCGAAGCCCTGCGGCCTCGGCGTAGTTCTGCATCATCGTTTTATAACTGAAGATGTCTGGGCCACCGATATCGAATGATCCGCTGACATTCTTCTTCACAGACGCGGCCCCAACTAGGTAGTGGAGGACGTCGCGAACAGCGATGGGCTGAATGCGAATGTTCAGCCACTTAGGCGTGATCATGAAAGGCAGACGCTCGGTCAGGTAGCGGAGCATTTCGAACGAAGCGGAGCCCGAGCCGATCACGATGCCGGCTCTCAGTTCTATGGTCGGCACACCCGATTCGCGAAGAATCTTGCCGGTGTTTGCTCGAGCGCTCATGTGCGGTGAAAGCTCTGCTTCGGCAGGGACTATGCCACCGAGGTAGACGATTCGGCCCACTTTTTGCTTTGCCGCAGCCTTGCCGAAAACCTCAGCCATCTGCTGTTCGCGGCTCTCGAAATCGGTTTTCTCCATCAGCGAATGCATCAGGTAGTAGGCGACGTCCACGCCTTTGAGCGCCTTTTCGTCGATTTTGGCGTCGAAGGCGTCACCTTCGACAAGTTCGACCTGGTCGATCCACGGGTGGTCTTTGAGTCTCGCCGCATTACGGGCAAGAACGCGGACACGAAAACCTTTAGCCAGAAGTTCGGGAATCAAGCGCCCGCCAATGTATCCGGTTGCGCCGGTCACAAGGCAAAGCGGTTGTTCACTCATGAAGTGAAAGAGTCGCTTGGCAGCTCAGTTATTCCATTTTCGATTGCGCTGATAATCACTTCGACCACGTGTTCTGGGGTCATGCCCTGTGCGAATGCGGGGGCGGTGCCAAAAAGCGGACGCGTAGCCAAGCCGGTTTCGGTGTGACCAGGGCGGGCGTCGATCACTCGAATTTTTTGACGCCTAACCTCGAGAGCCAGAGCCTTGAGCCAAGTTGAGTGCGCAGTCTTGCTTGTTGTGTAGCAAGCCATCCCGGGGAAGACCTTTTCGGCAACTACGCCTGTGATCGAAAGCACGAATGGTTCGTTGCTTGATTTAGCTAGCTGCGGGACCAAGTGCGACACCACTTGTGCAGGCCCAAAGTGGTTGATTTGCATCAATCGATGAGCGCCTTCCAGAGTTGTGTCGGCGATGGTGCCAAAACCGACGCGACCGGTGGCGTTGATGATTCCGTCAATTCGGGTGTCTGAGCCGTTTAGATAGTCGACTAATTGGCCAATCGAGTCTTGCGACTCAAGGTCGAGTAGAAGTTTTTGACTTACCGCGTCGGTTAATCCAGCTGCTGATTCGTTTGATCGGGCGGTGCCGATTAGGGTGGCGCCGCGGTCATTGAGCGCCTGCGCAATGAGGCGACCAAACACGCCGTTTGCTCCAAGGAGTAGGTATTGCCCACCGTTCAGGTTCATGATTTCAGTTTAGGGGTCTACACCTGACACGGGTATTCGCTGTAAAGGCTTCTGATAATCTATAAAAGTTCGTCAATGCGAACATAAATATTCCAACCAACTGCTCGGAGTGCAAACACATGGGGATCTTTGCCAGCCGCGACGACTCAGGCTCGGATATCGACGCATTCTTGAGCCAGCAGATCGTGACCCCAAAGGTTTTTCTCTCACCAGCAGAAGGTGAGCAATACATCCGCGTCTACGGCCAAACTAAGTACGCGCCGGCACGCTCGGCACTGGTTCAAAAGGCGATTGCCGATGGCGAGCCGTTCTGGCAGGGCAAGGTGGTGCTTGAGCTGGCCAATAGTGACGAAGAGGGTTCGGTTCCTAAAAAGGTTTATTTCATTCGCTTCGGCAACACCGTCATTGGCGAGTTGAGCGAGTTCGATCGCAAGGCTCAAGAAGTTTTGAGCTATGAGGATGGCTCAGGTTACATTGCAAGAGCAGTGATTCAGGACGACCTAATCGGTTGCCTGGTTCAGCTTTTTGTTAATCCCGCTAACCGCTCGTAGCCATAATCCAAGTGCTGTAACCGCCGTCGAGGTTTTTTACCTTTAGGCCGTTCGCACTCAGGATCTGGGTGGCAATGTGCCCTCGTTGACCAACAGCGCAGTAGACCACTAAATCGGCACCTTCGAGTTCGCCTAAGCGGTCTCTCAATTCTTCGACAGGTATGTTTTCTGATCCGGGAATGTGCCCGTTGCGGTGTTCGCTGGGCGATCTGACATCGATGACCCTGGCTCCAGACGTGATCTCTGCATCGAGCTCGTGCCACTGAAGAGTAGGAGTGGTTCCGCTCCAGACGTTATTGCCGACGTAGCCCGCGATGTTGATCGCGTCCTTTGCCGAGCCAAACTGGGGCGCATATGAAAGTTCAAGGTCCATCAATTCGTCTATCGACATTTTGTTTCGGATTGCAGTGGCCATGACATCTATTCGCTTGTCAACGCCATCGTCGCCGACCGCCTGGGCGCCTAAAAGTTGACCGCTAATCGGGTCGAACAAAACTTTCATCGAAACTCGTGTTGCACCGGGGAAATAGCCGGCGTGATTGTTCGGATGCGTGTGAATGACTTGGTGGGCTATGCCCTGTTGGATTGCGGATTTTTCGGTGAGCCCCGTCACGCCTATGGCTAATCCAAAGGCGCCGAGAATTGCCGTACCCATTGCTGAATGCGCGTGAACTTCTCTGCCAGAAATCACGTCGGCAATGAGGCGGCCGTGACGGTTGGCCAGGTTTGCTAACGGTATAAGAGTTGCCTCCCCGGTGAGCTCTCCATGCTTTTCAACCGCGTCACCCGCGGCAAGAATGCTCGGGTCACTGGTTACCTGTCGACTGTCAACCCAAAGTCCGCCTGTTTCACCCAGTCTGAGGCCCGCAGCTCGAGCTAATGCATTGTCTGGCTCTACGCCGGCTGCAGTGAACACTAGACCAGCGTTTACGGTCTTTCCGTCGCCCAAAATCACCACATCATCAGTGATTCGCAACACATCGGCTTCGAACTCAATGCGAACGCCATTTTCTCGAAGGCGGTTGACTAGTGGTTGCGTCATCTCAGGGTCGAGTTGGCCCAAAATCTGCGTGCCACGTTGCAAAATCGTTACTTCGATACCCAGGTGTCGCAGGTTTTCGGCGAGCTCGATTCCGATGAAACCCGCACCCAGAATCACGGCGCTCTTATTGTCAGCGGTTTCAATCGCCGCTTTGATTCCATCTGCGTCGGTAACATTTCTGAGCTCAAGCGCACGCTCAATACCTGGAAGGTCGAGGCGTCTTGGTTTTGCGCCGGTAGTGATCACCAAAAAGTCGTAGGTGTCGGTAATTGTTTCGGAGGTCAAAAGATTTGTCACGCAAACTGTTTTGGCTGTGCGGTCGATGCTTGTGACACGGTGATTGACCTTTACATCGATTCGAAAGCGAGACCAAAGCGAGTCTGGTGTCTGTAGCAGTAGTGCGTCGCGTTGGGCGATCACATCGCTAACGAAGTAAGGGAGCCCGCAGTTGGCGTAGCTGACGTGTTCGGCCATTTCGTAGACAACAATCTCAGCGTCTTCTTGCAACCTGCGAAGGCGTGTTGCGGCAGACATGCCACTTGCCACGCCTCCAATGATGATTACTTTCATAGAGCACCTAAGCCAGAGACATGAAGGCTTTTTCTAGCGCCTCACGCTCGGCTACTGAACCATTGTTGTTGTTGCAATGTTGCATGCCAGTCGAGATGATGATGAATCCAGCTCGAGTTAGTGCTGTGCTGGCTGCCGAAAGTTGATTGAGAAGCTCGGTGCAGTCACGGCCTTCGTCAAGCATCTTTACGATGCCACCGATTTGCCCTTGGACGCGCACTAGCCGGTTGCGTGCCGCCTTCAAGTCATTTGGGTCGAGTTGCAATTTGACTCCGTTCGTTCCTGGCGTGTTAGGATTCAACTATACCCTAGGGGGTATAAGAAAGTTGACCAATGAAAAACTACCTACGACTCCTAATTGTTGCGATTGTCGCAGTGTTCGCTATCGGTTCACTCACGGCTTGCTCGAGTGCGCCCTCAGTTGACGTCAAAAAGTACACGTCCGTGATTGATGTTCGAACTCCACAGGAGTACGCGACCGGTCATCTAAAAGGTGCCTTGAACATCGACATCGAAGGGCCAGATTTCAGCACGCAGATACAGGCCTTAGACAAGGCCGGCAGCTACTACATCTACTGCCACTCAGGCAACCGAGCCGGTCAGGCGATCACGTTCATGCAAAGTGCCGGCTTTACAGGCACGCTAACCAACGGTGGTGCCGTTGAAGACGCTTCGTCTTCGACCGGCCTCAAAATCATTCAAAACTAAAAGGGAGAAAACATGTGTCAGAAAGTAACCTGTAGAAAGTGCGGCAAGGCAACCTGGACGGGTTGTGGCCAGCACGTAAACCAAGTAATGCGAGGAATTCCAAAATCTCAGCAATGCCAGGGCCACGCAAATGACCCTAAGGAGCCAGGTTTCTTTTCGCGACTTTTCGGAGGTAAAAAGTAATGTGTAGCCCAATCAACTGCGAAACCTGCGGCAAAGTCACCTGGACTGGCTGCGGAAACCACATCGAAGAAGCGCTCGAAGGCGTGCCGGCAGACCAGCGCTGCAGCTGCAACGACTAGCGCTCGTAGCCCATCGTCACAGCGAGGGTGTTTGCACCCTTGACGGTTCCTAGGATCAGCGTCACCTTGCGTGCCTGAACACCGTGCGAAGCCAGGATTGTCTGAATTTTTAAACCACGAGCCTTTAGCAGGTTGAGAGCATTCTTTGAGCTGATGCCTGCTGGGGCTTGCATCTTGACAGTTAGAACGTGATTGCTGGCTCCGGTGCCAAGCTCACCCAGTGCATTTAGCGCCTTGGTCACTGCAGAGGTGAACACAGTGCCGGTACCGGTGGCCGTCACATTTATGGTCTTGGTGAACAGTTTCATTCTGTAAACCTTGACCATTGTCGTCTGGCTGACATGACCGATGTTATTGGTTACCGCAATCGGAACCTCATTCATGCCAACGTTGAGGGCAATCGGGTCGGTTTGGGTGACCGTTGCGCTGTTGCTCCACGCTGTGCCCGCGAGCGTGATTGCCTTGGTCGCATTAGAGACAGTCATTGTCTCGGTCGACGGGATAGCCGTCTGACCAGCGATTGCGAAATATCGGAGGCTCGCATCAAAGCTCGAAATCATTGAAAGCCCGGATTGAATTTGGCTCGAAATGAAACCTCGCGCCGGCGACTGTGCTCCAAGAATCTCGTTGCTGCCAAACTCCTTTTTTGGGTCGGCAATCAGCGAAGGGTTGATCGCGGTCGCGGTGTCTCGAGAAAGCTGAGGCAAGTTGAGGTTCTGTGCTGTGTGGACAACCTGAACGAGTGCCTGCTTGTAGAGGGCCAAGCATTGGGTGTCGCTTAGGCATTGGCTAAACAGCGCCGAGCCATTCCAATAATCCAAACTACCGTTCCATGTTTGATCCATGCCCCACGGAAGCATGATGAACTTGCCGTCGGATCGCTCGACAAGGTAAAAGTTGTTGTGGTTGTTGACGTAGCCATCCCAGTGACCCGTGAACTTTTCTCCAGCCCAGTCGAGAGTCATCTCGCGAAGATCTGCAACAGCACTCATGTCGCGGAACCAGTTGGTGCCGTTGCCTCGGCCTACCACTGCCATTAGGGCGGTCAAGTCGCTGGTGTCGGTGGTTGAACCCTGATCGATTGCAAAGTTTGACTCCTGGCCAGGCCAAAGGTCAGGGAACAGGGGCACGCCGCCTTTGTAGATGTGACGTGGGGTAATGCCCCAGTGGGTCATCAACTTTGTGTCAACGGTTTCGATGTTCAGGTGGAGACC
>CANGNZ010000033.1 GCA_947455435.1 Microbacteriaceae bacterium | reverse complement strand
GGCTTCGACGGCCCAGATGGCAAGGTTTTCATCGAGACAACTCGCCCCGAGCTTCTGCCAGCCTGTGTCGCCTTGGTTGCTCATCCAGACGACGAGCGCTACCAAAGCCTCTTTGGCAAGACGGTAAAAACTCCAATCTTCGGGGTTGAGGTGCCAGTGGTTGCACATCGGCTTGCTCAGATCGATAAGGGCTCCGGAATCGCAATGATTTGCACCTTCGGAGACGTAACCGACGTCATCTGGTGGCGTGAACTCGACCTACCGAACCGCGCAATCATGGGCTGGGACGGACGCATCATCACCGAGTGCCCAGAGGCGATCACGAGTGAAGCTGGCAAGGCTGCCTTCGCCGAATTGGCTGGCAAGACCGTGTTCTCCGCGAAGGCTCGCATGGTTGAACTGCTTCTTGAAACCGGTGATATGGTTGGCGAGCCAAAGCCGATCACTCACCCGGTCAAGTTCTTCGAAAAGGGCGACAAGCCGTTAGAAATCGTCTCAACTCGCCAGTGGTACATCCGCAACGGCGGGCGAGACGAGGCGATTCGTTCACGCCTCATCGAACTTGGCAAGCAACTCAAGTTCCACCCGGACTTCATGCGCGTCCGCTACGAAAACTGGGTCAACGGTCTGACGGGCGACTGGCTGATTTCACGTCAGCGCTTCTTCGGAGTCCCAGTTCCGGTTTGGTACGCGCTCGACACCGACGGCAACCCTGATTTCGACAAGGTCATCGTGCCAGCGCTCGAAACGCTGCCAGTCGACCCTTCGAGCGATGTACCGGCAGGCTACGACGAGTCTCAGCGCGGTGAACCAGGCGGCTTTATCGGCGAAGTAGACATCATGGACACCTGGGCGACAAGCTCACTAACCCCGCAGCTGGCCGGTGGCTGGATCGCCGACCCAGAGAAATTCTCGAAGGTGTTCCCGTTCGACCTACGCCCACAGGGTCAAGACATCATTCGCACCTGGCTGTTCTCAACCGTGCTTCGCTCGGAACAAGAGCACGGCATGTTGCCTTGGTCGAACGCAGCCATCTCGGGCTGGATCCTCGACCCAGACCGCAAGAAAATGTCGAAGTCAAAGGGAAACGTTGTTGTTCCCGCCGAGCCTATCGACAACCACGGCGCCGACGCGGTTCGCTACTGGGCCGCCTCGGCGCGCCTCGGAACCGACGCCGCTTTCGATGAAGGCCAAATGAAGGTCGGCCGCCGACTGGCGATCAAGGTTTTGAACGCGGCTAAGTTTGTGCTCTCCTTTGAAGCTCCTGCCGTGGCAGCCGAAGTGACCGAGCCGGTCGACCAGGCGATGCTTCGCGCCCTCTCTGAGGTTGTTGCCGGAGCTACGGCCGCGTTTGAAAGCTACGACCACACCAAGGCACTAGAGCTCGCAGAGCAGTTCTTCTGGGGTTTCACCGACAACTACCTAGAGCTCGTCAAAGACCGCGCGTACGGCCAGGGTGGAGTAACCGAGGCGCAGCAGGCATCTGCCGTTGTTGCACTTCGTCGCGCACTGCACGTATTGCTTCGCTTGTTCGCTCCGTTCTTGCCATACGCAACCGAAGAAGTTTGGGGATGGTGGCAAACCGCTGGTTCGATTCACCGCGCAGCTTGGCCTCAGGTTGCCGAACTCGCCGATGTCTCAGCAATCCACGACGGACTCCTCGATGTTGCGTCTAGCGCCCTGTTCGGCGTTCGCAAGGCAAAATCCGACGCCAAGGTTTCGATGAAGGCAGAAGTGGCTAGCGCCACCCTGAAGGCTCCAAACGTCGCCGCGATTTCGCTCATTGAAGGCGACATTAAGGCTGTCGGACGCATCGCAGCGTTGAAGATTGAAGAGGGCACTGAAGTCGAAATGATCGATGTGGTTTTGGCTGATATCGAGCAGTAGGCTCGTTTCATGACTTGGACCCCCCAGAACCCATTCGCTAACCGTTCAGACCTGCCTTATGAGCTGCCACCTTTCGCGCAGATTCGTGACGAGCATTACCTACCAGCCTTCTACGAAGGCTGCTCGCTGCAGCTCGCCGAAGTTCGAAACATAATCGAACAAGACACGGTCACCTTCGAAAACACGATCGTTGCAATGGAGCTCAGCGGCCAGGTGCTCATGCGCATGCTGCTCGTGTTCTTCAACAAGTCTTCGAGCGACACCAGCCCAGAACTCGACGCCATTGAGGCCGAAATCGCGCCAAAGCTTGCCGCGCACACAGACGCGATCCATCTCAACCCGCAACTTTGGGGTCGCATCAAGGACCTATTTGAGCGTCGAGAAAACCTTGGCCTCGACTCTGAGTCTGCCTACCTTCTTGAGCGTTACTACCGCGACTTCATTCACGCCGGTGCACACCTAACCGAAGAGCAGCGCGAAATCCTGAAGGGTTACAACGAGCGCCTTTCGACTCTCGAGACCGAGTACGGCCAGAAGGTTCTAGCCGACGCCAACGACCTCGCGATCGTTGTAGACGACGTAGCAGAGCTAGATGGTCTAACCGATACCCAAATCGCCACAGCGGCAGCGGCAGCCAAAGATCGTGACCTCGAAGGCAAATGGGTGATCCCGATGGTGAACTTCACCGGGCACCCGCTTCTAGAGGCATTGACCAACCGCAGTCTGCGTGAGCGAATCATGAAGAACTCGTTGATCAAGGGCGGTCGCGACAACGACAACGACGTTCGTGGAATCGTCCAAGAGTTCGTTAGCCTTCGCGCCAAGCGAGCCGAACTATTTGGCTTCAAGAGTCATGCCGAATACGTGATCAGCAACCAGACCGCAGGCACACCAACCAATGTTCACAGCATGTTGCGCCGAATTGCGCCTGCGGCAATTCGAAACGCCCGAGCCGAAGCTGCCGACATCGAAAAAGCAATGGGTGACGGCAAGGTCGAGAGCTGGGACTGGGACTTCTACACCGAAAAGGTTCGCCTCGAGAAGTACAACGTCGACACCTCTAAGTTCAAGCCTTACTTCGAACTTGAGCGCGTGCTTGCCGACGGTGTGTTCTTTGCCGCCAACAAGCTTTTCGGCATCAGCTTCAAGGAGCGAAAAGACCTAGTTGCATACCACCGCGACGCCCGCGTATTCGAGGTGTTCAACGAGGACGGCAGCGAACTTGCACTGTTCATCTTCGACGTTTACGCGCGTGAGTCGAAGCGTGGCGGAGCCTGGATGAACAACCTGGTAGACCAAAACCACCTGTTCGACCAGAAGCCAATCATCGTCAACAACTTGAACGTTCCAAAACCTCCAGCAGGCGAACCTACCCTTCTGACCTTCGATGAGACGACCACTCTGTTCCACGAGTTTGGCCACGCCCTGCACGGCATGCTGTCGAACGTTACCTACCCGCGTTTCTCGGGCACCTCTACCCCACGCGACTTCGTTGAGTTCCCTTCTCAGGTCAACGAAATGTGGATTCTCTGGCCGGAAGTTGTTACCAACTACGCTCGCCACTTCGAAACCGGCGAGCCTTTGCCGCAGGAGTGGATCGACAACCTAAACGCCACCGAAACCTTCAACCAGGGCCATGCGACCACCTCGTACCTTCAGGCAGCAATTCTCGACCTCGCCTGGCACGAGCTTGACTCAAACGCGAAAGTCGATTCGGTCGTATCCTTTGAAGCCGACGCAATCGAGGCCTATGGTCTTACCTTCGCCCCGGTGCCTACCCGTTACCGCAGCACCTACTTCACCCACATTTTTGCGGGTGGCTATGCGGCCGGCTATTACGGCTACATCTGGTCGGAGGTTCTAGACGCAGAGACCGTCGACTGGTTCAAGAACAATGGCGGCTTGACTCGCAAGAACGGACAGCATTTCAGAGACACACTGCTTTCACGCGGTGGTACGAAAGATGCAATGGAGTTGTTCAAGGACTTCAGAGGCTCTGAAGCCTCGATTGAGCCGCTTCTTAAGCGTCGCGGGTTGTTGTAACAAACCAAACGATTACTCCGGCTAGGAGCGCCCAGAAGGCCGCTCCGACCCCAGCTACCGCGATGCCTGAGGCGCCCACCAAAAAGGTGATGATCGCCGCTAGTCGCAGCTTTGGCTCCTCTGTCGCGCCTGTAAACGCCGAGACGATGGTTGGGAACAGTGCGACGCCGGCGGCGGCCAAAATGAGCTCACGCGGCACTGCCGAGACAAACCCAACGGCTGGCCCGGCGACAAGGGCAAGCAGCAGGTAGAGCACTCCCCCAGAAACAGACGCGATCCAACGCTTCTTCGGGTCTTTGTGCGCGTGTTCGTTGGCGTTTAGCGCTGCTGAAATAGCCGCGAGGTTCAGCGCGAACCCACCAAAGAACGAGCCGGCAACGGTTGCCGCCCCCGTTGATACCAGCGCGGCCCGGAAAGGCACCTCGTAGCCGAATGTTTTCATGATCGCAACGCCAGGGATGTTTTGCCCAGCCATAGTCACGAAATAAAGCGGAAGCGCAATGCTAAACAGTCCAGAAACGCTGAACTCGGGATTGACCAGTTCTAGGTGAGGCAACAGCGAAAGGTCTATTGCTGGAATCTTGACCGATAGTCCGATTAGAACGAATGCAAGAGTTACGGCTACCGGCGCTGCCCAAATTGGGGCGAAGCGATACAACACCAACCACGCTGCTAGAACCGGCAAAACGACTAACGGGTAAGCAACAAGCGATTGAAACGGGGCTGCGCAGAAGTTAAAAATCACGCCCGCCAGCATCGCGCTGGCGATCGGCTTTGGAATGCTAGAAACGAACCTGCCAAGAGCCGGCCAGAGGCCCGTCAGAACAAGCAGAAGTCCGGTGATCAGAAAGCCACCAACCGCTGTAGCGAAGCCAAGCTTCAGGCCGCCAGCGGCCACAAGCATCGCAGCGCCTGGCGTTGACCAGACGATAGAGATTGGCATCTTGAAATAGCTGCTGAGAATTATCGAGAGAGCGCCGTAGGCCAGCAGCATGAACAAAATGGCCGATGCGGTTTGCCCTTTGGTGGCTTGAAGCCCGGTTAGTGCCGCCAAAACAACACCGATAGAGGCCGCGGTGCCAGTGATTGATGCTACAAAGCCAGCTAGCAGCGGTGCACGCACTTTAGGCCGACTTCTCCTGTGAGCGCTTGAACGGCACAACCTGTGGCATTCCGCCGTTCTTTACCACTTCGGCAGTGATCATCACGGTGCCCGAGATTGCGCTACCTGGTAGTTCAAACATCACGGGGCCGAGGATGTCCTCAAGTATGGCTCGAAGACCACGAGCACCGGTGTTTCTCGAGATTGCCAAGTCGGCGATGGCCTCAAGTGAACCCTTGTCGAACTCGAGCTCAAAGCCGTCTAGCTCGAACATGCGCTGGTACTGCTTGACCAGAGCGTTGCGAGGCTCGGTAAGAATCTGGAGCAAGGCGGTGCGGTCAAGCTGGGTAACGTTTGCGATCACGGGTAGACGACCAATGAATTCGGGAATCAAGCCAAACTTTCGAAGGTCTTCTGGCTCAACCTCGGTGAAGATGTCGAGTTGCTCAGCTTTACCCGCGATTGACGAACCAAAACCGATGCCCTTCTTGCCCGTGCGAGCCGCAATGATCTCTTCTAGACCAGCAAAGGCACCGGCAACGATGAACAACACGTTGGTGGTGTCGATCTGAATGAACTCTTGCTGCGGGTGCTTGCGGCCACCCTGAGGTGGAACCGAGGCAACGGTGCCTTCGAGAATCTTGAGCAGTGCCTGCTGAACTCCCTCACCCGAGACATCGCGGGTAATCGAAGGGTTCTCGGCTTTGCGAGAAATCTTATCGATCTCGTCGATGTAGATGATTCCGGTTTCGGCACGCTTCACATCGCCGTCGGCTGCTTGTAGCAGTTTGAGCAGAATGTTCTCTACGTCTTCACCAACGTAACCAGCCTCGGTTAGCGCGGTGGCGTCGGCAACGGCAAAAGGAACATTAAGGCGCTTGGCAAGAGTCTGCGCTAAGTAGGTTTTGCCGCAGCCAGTTGGGCCGATCATCAAGATGTTTGACTTGGCAATCTCGATCGAGTCGTGCTCTTTGCCTGCGGTGGTAAGCGTGCCGCGCGAACGAAGGCGCTTGTAGTGGTTGTAAACCGCAACCGAAAGGGCGCGCTTTGCCTGCCCCTGACCGATTACGAATTCTTCAAGAAACGCGAAGATCTCTTTTGGTTTTGGCAGCTCAATGTCTTCGAGCGCCTCTTCGACACTCTGACCGAGCTCTTCTTCGATGATTTCGTTGCAAAGCTCAATGCACTCGTCGCAAATGAAAACGCCAGGCCCGGCAATTAACTTGCGGACCTGCTTCTGACTCTTAGAACAGAAGGAACACTTCAGGATTTCGCCTGACTCACTGAGCTTACTCACAGGTAAAGCCTAGGCGGTGCTTAGGCGTTTTTGCGGGAGGTGAGCACCTGGTCGATGAGACCGTACTCGAGAGCCTCTTGCGAGGTGAGGATCTTGTCGCGGTCGATGTCCTTCTTGATTTCGGCAACAGAGCGCTTTGAGTGCTTCGAAAGGGCTTCTTCAAGCCATTCGCGCATGCGCATGATTTCGCGTGCCTGAATCTCGATGTCTGAAGCCTGACCGCGGTCACCACCACTTGCTGGCTGGTGAATCAAGACGCGGGCGTTTGGTAGCGCAAGGCGCTTGCCAGGTTCTCCACCGGCGAGCAAAACTGCCGCTGCAGAGGCGGCCTGACCGAGGCAAACAGTCTGAATCTGCGGGCGAATGTACTGCATGGTGTCGTAGATCGCAGTCATTGCGGTGAATGAGCCACCAGGCGAGTTGATGTACATGGTGATGTCGCGGTCTGGGTCTTGCGACTCAAGAACCAAGAGTTGCGCCATGACGTCGTCGGCAGAGACGTCGTCGATCTGGGCACCCAAGAACACAATGCGGTCTTCGAAGAGCTTTGTGTATGGGTCGTGAGTTTGGTAGCCGGCGGCAGTGCGCTCGGTAAAGCTTGGCAGAATGTAGCGACCTTGAGGCATGTTCATGATTAGTTGTTTCCTACTCCGGTAGCGCTTGCTGCGTGCTTCTGAATGTGGTCGATGAAACCATATTCGAGGGCTTCTTGGGCTGTGAACCAGCGGTCGCGATCACCGGCAGCCATGATTTCTTCGGCGGTCTTGCCGGTTTGCTCGGCGGTGATGCCTGCAAGCTGCTTCTTCATCGAAAGAATCAACTCGGCCTGGGTCTGGATGTCTGAGGCTGTGCCACCAAAGCCGCCTGACGGCTGGTGTAGTAGCACGCGTGTGTTAGGTGTCGCGTAGCGCTTGCCCTTGGTGCCCGAAGAAAGCAGGAACTGCCCCATCGAGGCACACATGCCGACACCGACGGTGACGATGTCGTTTGGTACGTATTGCATGGTGTCGTAGATAGCCATACCGGCGGTGATCGAACCACCAGGCGAGTTGATGTAAAGGAAGATGTCTTTGGTCGAGTCTTCGGCAGCTAGCAGCAGCATCTTTGCGCAGATCTCGTTGGCGTTGTCGTCGCGAACCTCGTCGCCAAGCCAGATGATGCGATCTTTCAGCAAGCGCTCGAAAATCCCGTTGGGAAGTGCCGCGTGTTCAGACATGAAAACTCCTTCTAAGTTACTCAATAAACCTAACCGAAGCGTGCGACATGACACGCTGTTGTTCGCCCCTAGCGCACCAAAAAGTAAGGCCCGAACCTTTTGGGCTCGGGCCGAACTTAGAAAATGCGATTAGTCGTGGTCGTGACCGCTGTGGTCTTCGACATCGGCGTCAGCCTTCAAGAACTCAGCTAGGTCAACCTTCTTGCCCTTGGCATCGGTGACGTCGGCGTGCTCTAGAACGATTGACAACGCCTTGCGACGCGCTGCATCGGTTACGAACATTGGGATCTGACCGTTCTGGTCGATGATCTTGATGAACTCGTTAAGGTCCATTCCGTAACCCTGAGCGGCAGCAGCAAGTGCCTGGATTAGCTCCTGCTCAGAAACCTTAACCTCTTCGGCCTCGGCAATCGAGTCAAGAAGCATCTGAATCTTGAACGAGCGAGTCGACTGCTCTAGAACCTCGGCGCGGTGTTCCTTGTCTTCAAGGCGACCCTCACCCTCAAGGTGGTTGTTCACGTCGGCTTCGATAACCTCGTCGCTGACTGGAACATCGACTAGATCTAGAAGAATGTCGGTGAGCTTGTCGCGAGCCTCAATGCCCTGGCCGTAACTCTTTGAGCGAGCGATCTGCTGCTCTAGACCAGCCTTCAACTCCTTAACGGTGTCGAACTCGCTGTAAAGCTTGGCGAACTCGTCGTCGAGCTTAGGTAGCTCGCGCTCCTTGACCGAGTTTAGGGTGACCGAAATCTGTGCGTCCTGGCCGGCTAGGTCGCCGCCAACAAGCTTCGAAACGAAGGTGGTCGACTCGCCTGCGGTGAGGGTGTCAAGTGCTTCGTCGATGCCGTCTAGAAGGTTGCCTGAACCAATCTCGTAAGAAATGTTCGAAGCGGTGTCGATTGCCTTGCCGTCGATTTCTGCGGTCAGGTCGATTGACGTGAAGTCGCCCTTCTTGGCTGCGCGCTCAACTGTCTTTAGGGTGCCGAAGCGGGCGCGTAGTGCGTCGACCTCTGCGTCGATTTCTTCGGCCGAAACCTTGATCTCGTCAACCTTGATCTTGAGACCGCGGTAGGCAGGAAGTTTGAGTTCCGGGCGAACTTCGACCTCGATTTCGACGACAAGGTTGCCCTTGAAGGTCTGCTCGTCTGGCGCAGACTTTACATCTGCCGCTGGCTGGCCGATTGGGCGAAGCTTCTCAGACTCAATGGCTGCGCGGTAAAGGCTGTCTAGGCCATCGTTGATTGCGTGAGCAAGGATTGCGCCGCGACCGACACGCTTGTCGAGGATTGCTGGTGGAACCTTGCCCTTGCGGAAACCAGGGATCGAAACGTCTTCAGCGATGTGCTCGTAGGCGTGGTCGATCGAAGGCTTGAAGTCCTCTTCGTTTGCCTCGATTGTCAACTTGACGCGGGTTGGCTTAATGCGCTCGACAGTGGTCTTCACGTGGATACTCCATTGGGTAAGTGGCAGTGATTTAACAAACAATGGTCGGGGTGACAGGACTCGAACCTGCGATATCCTGCTCCCAAAGCAGGCGCGCTAGCCACTACGCTACACCCCGGTGAAATCCGCCAAAAAAGTTCTTGAAGGAAAACAACCTTGGTTAGTCTAACCCATAGAATGGTCTAGTTACCAAATGCGGATGTAGCTCAATGGTAGAGCCTCAGTCTTCCAAACTGATGGTGCGGGTTCGATTCCCGTCATCCGCTCCAATTACCGCTGGCAACCTGGGCAAAAATAAAGTTTTCTTCCGGCAGCTATTTCTAAAACAATCTTTTTTCGGCACTTGCGACAAGGCTGCCCTTCACGCTTGTAGACCCAATTTCGTTCGGCCTTACCGGGGTCTTCTGCCAAGAATTCGTCTCGCGTGATCATGACGCCGTGAACTACACCCACGTTGAGCAGCATCACCGAATCGTCCCAAATTGCACGAAGTTGTTTAGGTTTTAGTGCAGCGCCAGGTAAATGCGGGTTGATTCTCGCTCGAAACAATATTTCGGCGCGGTAGACGTTGCCGATGCCGCTGATGACCTCTTGATTCATCAACAGCAGACCAATTGCAGTGGAGGATTTTTTTACTCGAGCCGCGAAACGTTCAAACTCGGCACCGACTGGATCCGGGTTCAGCGGGTCGGGGCCAAGACGTTTAGAGACCACGGCGAGCGCAGTTGAATCAATCACTTCGCACACGGTTGGGCCACGCAATTCGGCGGTTATTCCTTTGATCGCGAATCGCGCGCGAACCTGACCAATTACCTCGGGAGCTACTCCCCTGTGAAATTGCCACTTGCCATAGATGCCCAAGTGGATGCGCAGCACTAGGTCTTCGCCGAAATGCAAAAACATCTGCTTACCAACAGCGCTGGCCCGAATGAGCTTTTGGCCATTTACCAGCCTTGCATCGGCGAATCGTCCTTGCGGTGAATCCACTCGCAACACTTTGCCGCCGAAAAGCTCGTTGAACTCGTTGGCGATTCGATGAACCGTGTGCCCTTCGGGCATTTAGAGGATGTCGCCGGTCTGCTCGTATGCCTGAATCTTGCTGATTCGACGAATGTGGCGTTCGTCCTCGCTAAAAGGCTCGGCGATGAATGCTCGAATAAGTTCTAGGACTTCATCTTGGCTGTGCTGGCGTGCACCAACCGCGATCACGTTGGCATTGTTGTGCTGGCGGGCAAGCTTGGCCGTGTCGAGGTTCCAGGCAAGTGCCGCCCGAATACCTCGAACCTTATTTGCGGCGATTTGCTCACCATTGCCCGAACCACCTAGCACAATGCCCAAGGCCTCTACCTCAGCCTCACGGTCACTGATCACGGCGAGCGCGGCGTTTATGCAAAACGCTGGGTAGTCATCTAGCGGGTCGTATTCACTCGGCCCATGGTCGAACACCTCGTGGCCGTCATTGGTTAGCTCTTCAATTAGAAAGTGGCTTAGGTCGAGACCCGCGTGGTCGGTCGCAATGTGAATTCGCATGGTTACTTGCGCTTCTTTCTCTGTGCTGAAACAAGTGGCTTGGTTAGTAGGGTCTCATCAGGCTTCTTGCTTTCGCGCATAAGCAAGCCGTAGGTGATGCCGCCTGCGACTAGACCCGAAAGTGCAAAGTCAAGGACAATCTTCGAGATAACAACAATCGCCTCTTGCTTATTAGCAATGTCGCTAGGTGGTTGCATGAGGTAAGCACCGAAAGCAGCAATGGCAACAGTCACACCTAAAGACGAGAGGAATCTTGTCGAAACCTTGGCATCACGAGTCAACCTGGCGAAAACCAGCCAAAGTACGAAAGCCGGAAACAGCAACAGCGCTGCCAAAATGGGCCCGTTTGCAAGGACCCACTGAAGGTCACCGCGAATGACGATCAAACCGGCAAGAAACAAGATCATCGTGATACCCATGAGTGCCGAAGCTTCAATCATCGGGCTTTGGCGCAAGCGCATTACTGCTCCTTCAAATGCTGTAGGTCTTGCCTATTAGGCTAGTTGAAGATTTTGCACAAACAATAAACCTCAGACACAGGAGTCTCATGCCAGGCGAAAACCTAACCCGAATCGAAGCAGCCGAGCGCGCAGAGTTACTCAGCGTTGAGTCTTACGAGGTGAGCCTAGACCTCACCGGTAGCGAGAAGACCTTTGCCTCGAACACTCGTGTGGTATTCACCAGTAACAAGCCAGGTGCCGAGACCTTCATTGACGCGATCACTCACAAGGTTTACGCGATCACCTTGAACGGCGAATCTCTTGACCCAGCTACTCACAGCGACGGCGTGCGAATCAAGCTGCCGAATCTGCGGGAGCACAACGAGCTCTACGTTGAGGCAGATGCCATCTACATGAACACTGGTGAAGGCCTGCACCGCTTCGTCGACCCAGTTGACAACGAGGTCTACCTTTACAGCCAGTTTGAGGTGCCAGACAGCCGCCGCATGTTTGCTGTGTTTGAGCAGCCCGACCTAAAGGCTCGTTTCAGTTTCAACATCACAGCCCCCAAGCATTGGCAGGTCGTCTCAAACCAGCCGACACCGACGCCAACAGAGATTGAAGACGACAAGGCTGTTTGGCAGTTTGAGCCAACCCCTCGTATCTCCTCATACATCACCGCTCTAGTCGCCGGCCCATACATTTCTCGCCACAGTTCGCTAACCAGTTCAGACGGCCGCGAGATTCCACTTGGCGTTTATTGCCGCGCCTCCCTCGAGGAGTACCTTGAGGCCGACTACATGTTCGAGAAGACTCGTGAAGGCTTCGAGTTCTTCGAAAAGACTTTCGACTACCCGTACCCATTCGCGAAGTACGACCAGCTCTATGTACCAGATTTCAACGCCGGTGCGATGGAGAACGCGGGTGCGGTGACTTTCACCGAGACCTATGTGTTCCGTGGTGCCGTTGCCGAGGCACTGAAAGAGCGCCGCGTCGTCACGATCTTGCACGAACTAGCCCACATGTGGTTCGGCGACCTCGTAACCATGCGCTGGTGGAACGACCTTTGGCTCAACGAGTCTTTTGCCGAATACACCTCTCACCTAGCCGTTGCCGAGGCAACCGAGTGG
>CANGNZ010000032.1 GCA_947455435.1 Microbacteriaceae bacterium | reverse complement strand
TCTGTTTGCGACCCGTGTTGAATGGTGGGTCGATATAAATCAGCTGAACCGACTCGTCGGGCATAGATTGAAGGTGTGCCAAGTTATCTCCGAAGAGTACGACATTCTTTTGTTTAGGCACAGAAAGAGATTAACAGCATGAACACCGAAGTAATTCACAACGAAGAACTCCAGCGTTACGAAATCAACCTGGACGGCACCAAAGTGGGTCACGCAGACTACAAGATCGATGGCGACGTCCTAGTCTTCGACCACACCGAGGTTGACCCAGCACAGCAGGGTAAAAACCTTGCCGGCATTTTGATGCGTGAGGCTCTAGAGGACGTCCGTGCGCGCGGTTTGAAGATGCTCCCAGTTTGCTCTTACGTGGTCAAGTTCGTCGAGCGTTACGACGAATTCGCCGATCTAGTCGCCTAGGTGCGCGTTTAGCCAGTCGGCTAGATCCTGGTAAACCTCGTCGCGATTTGTCTCGTTGAAAACCTCGTGGCGGGCATCGTGGTAAACCACAAGTTCGATGTCGCGCACGCCTGAGCGGTTTCGATAAGCATCAACCAGCGCTTTTGCGCCTTTCTCCGCACCGATCGGGTCGTCGCTGCCAACCATGATCAACATCGGCAGGTCGTCACGAACGTCTTTCGATGGTCTTCCGAAGAGTCTTAGCGAATTGACCACGCCCATCACCTTGGCCGCATCGGCATAGAAGGTTTTAGGGTCTGCAACAAAGGCCTTGCCAACCTCCGGGTCGCGGCTCAGCCATTCGAAACCGGTTGCCTCCGGGCCGTTCCACTTCTTGTTGAATCCGAAGGCCCCCATGGTGCCAGGCATTGTGAGCGTGGTGCCGGTGAGCACTGCTAGGTCGTATTCGTTCGAATAGCGGTTCAAAAGCTTTTGCGAGATGAATGAGCCCCAAGAGTGACCAATCAGAATCGTTGGTAAGCCTGGGTTTTCTCGTTTGACAAGCTTGGTTAGTTCGTGAACGGCCTCGAAGGTGGCCAGCATGCCACCTTCACCGAGATTGCCGAGAGTCCGTGTCTCGCCACGCTTGATCTGTTGAATACCGGTCTCGCCATGGCCGCGGTGGTCGTCGGCGTAAACACTAAAGCCTTGGCGGTTTAGAAAGGCAGCAAGATCGTCGTAGCGCCTTGCATGCTCACCTAGCCCGTGAGCTAGTTGAACTACCGCGCGAGGTTTGGCGACCGGCCACTCATAAAAGCTCGACTCGACGCCTTGGGCGTCTTTATAAGAACGAATAATCGGTAGCTCTGTCATAGCCCCGAGGTTACTCCTTTAAAGGAGCTCCAAACCTGTGATTCGTGATCGAAATTGACTCTTCGCGAGCGTGGAGCAGCGTCTGAAACTCATCGTCTGCAATGTCGTCGTGGGGCCAAACGTAGTCGCCGCGGCTGTCTACTGCGTCACGGAACACGTGCAAGTTGCGTTCAAGGGTTGGGTAGGCCTCTTCGCCACCTGGTGCCTTGCGCACATCGACTCCCGTCCCGAGGTTCTTCCAAACGCCGAAACCGTAAAGGTAATAATCGCCACCCGCCTTGAAGCCAGGGCCGACCGCAGAGCGCTTTAGCCCGCCAAAAGGTTGGCGTTGCACGATTGCGCCCGTTATGCCGCGGTTGATGTATTTGTTGCCGGCCACAACATTGGCAACCCAGTAGGTCTGCTCATCTTCGTCAAGGCTTTGCAACCCTGCCGTAAGCCCATAGTCTGTGCCGTTTTGAATGTCGACAGCTTCGGCAAGGTTTTTGGCACTCATGATTCCGAGAACCGGGCCGAAGCATTCGTTTAGGTGAAACCAGCTACCGGGCTTCACACCGAGCTTTATTCCGGGGCTCCAAAAGTAGCCCTCTTCGTCGAGTTGCTTTGGTTGAAGCAGCCACGACTCACCTGGTTCGAGTGTGGTTAGCGCACGAAGCAACTTGCCAGTTGGCGGATTTACCAGTGCTCCGATGGACGAATCCGCATCGAGACCCACCTTCATTGAGGCGGCGGCATCAACCAGCTGGTCGAGGAACTTATGCGATTTCGCTACCGAGCCAACCAGAATCGCAAGGCTGGCTGCCGAACACTTTTGGCCTGCGTGGCCAAACGCGCTCTTGGCTAAATCGGCGGCGGCAAGGTCAAGGTCGGCATTTGGTGTGATCACCATTGCGTTCTTTCCGCTCGTCTCAGCCATGAGGTGGAGTGTTGGTTTGTGGTCTTTGAAAAGCTTGGCGGTTTCCCACGAACCGGTTAGCACCACGTTGTCCACGTCTTTGTTGCCAACCAGGTGCAAGCCGAGCGGCCCATCGTCAACGCTCACGATTTGAAGCACCTCTCTGGGGATTCCTGCGCCCCAGAGCGCTTCGACCATCATTTCGCCGCAACGCGGAACCTCTGGGGCCGGCTTGATGATTGCGGCAGAACCTGCGGCGAGCGCAGCTAAAACACCACCCGCGGGTATTGCCACCGGGAAGTTCCACGGCGGCGTGACTACGGTGACTCGGTATGGATCAAATCGCGCGTGTTTGCGCGAAGATAGGTCGGCGATGCGAGACGCATAAAAGCTGGCGAAGTCGATTGCCTCAGAGATCTCGGTATCTGCCTCGGCAATAGTTTTACCTGCTTCGGCGATCATCACGGCAGCCAGCTCTGCTCGGCGTTTTTGCAATTCGCGAGCGGCCAGGTGAAGTAGGCGTTCGCGTTCTGCAGGGCTCTTGGCCCAGGCATCTGCCGATTTTTTAGCCTTGGCGACAACCTCGTCGATTTGAGCCTCGGTGGTCAATTTGGTGATCGAGTTCGGCAGTGGCGCTGGGTGATTTGCCAGCTTCTTGCCCTCGGCGACAGCCTTAGCTACCCAAGCGCGAGTCTCTTCGAGGGCTGGGTCTGAGTCTGGTGTGTTCATGCGCTTTGGCTTTGCTTCGGCAACGCGCCTAGGGTGTTGTGGCTTTTCGTCTAGCGCTTGGACGCTGCCAGCGAATCGGTCTCGTTCGCGTTTGAAGACATCCTGGTTCTTCGCGATATCGAATAGCCCAGACATGAAGTTTTCTGGTGAAGCATTTTCTTCAAGACGGCGAGTCAGATACGCGATGGCGACTTCGAATTCGTTCGGGTGAACCACAGGCGTGTAAAGCAGCAGGCTGCCAACGGTTTTTCTGACCGCGGATGAGATGTCAACCGCCATGCCTTTGAGCATTTCGAAGTCGACCGCTTTGCTAACTCCGCGCCTTTCGGCGAGCAGGTGAGCGAGCGCGATGTCGAACAGGTTATGACCTGCAACACCGATTCGAACGTTCGCTGTGTGTTCGGGGGTCAAAGCCCAGTCGAGCACGCGCTTGTAGTTGGTGTCTGTCGCTTGTTTGGTCGGGTAGGTCGCCTCAACCCAACCGTGTAGGTCGGCGTCGACTTTTTCCATCAACAGATTTGCGCCTTTAACAACGCGGACCTTCAATGGCGCACCGCCCGCGGCTACTCGCTTGGCCGCAAACTCCTGCACCGTCTTCATGGCACCCAAGGCATCCGGCAGATAAGCCTGCAATACGATTCCGGCTTCGAGGTTTTTGGTTTCTGGCATAGACATCAGGCGCTGAAACACCTCGAGCGTCAACGAAAGGTCACGGTATTCCTCCATGTCGAGGTTGATGAACTTTTGGCCTGGCTGGCTGGCGGCATAAAGGTAGAGCGGCTTTAGGCGTTCGATCACGCGCTCGATGGTGGCTTCGAAGCCCCACATCGAAACTTGGCTGATCACCGAGGAGACCTTGATTGAGACGTAGTCGACATCGTCTCGCTTCAAAAGTTCGAAAGTTTTCTCGAAGCGTTCGAGTGCGGCTTTTTCGCCAAGAACGGCTTCGCCCAGCAGGTTGAGGTTAAGCTTGGTTCCATCGCTCCTAGTGCTGGCGATGTGTTTGGTGAGTTGTTTGTCGCGGGCATCTGCGATCAGGTGACCAACCAGTTGTCGAAGTCTCGCCTGAGCAATCGGAATAACGATGCCGGGTAGCAGAGGGGCAAAAAGGCCGCCAAGGCGAATCATGGCTCTATCTGTTGCCGGCAGGGCCTTTGGTGGGAATTTGGCGAGACGATAAAGCTCGGTTGCGCAGGACCGGTTGTCTTCTGGCCGAATCACTCGATCAACAAAGCGGAGAGTGAAGTCGAGACCCGTCGGGTCTTTGAGGATTGCCGAAAGTCTGTTTTCGGCGGCCAACTGGTTGCTGTTGGCGGGGGTTGCACTTAGCCACTGACGAACCAGTTCGATTGCCGGTTCGGTCAGCGCAAGAAGTTCAGCTTTTGGCATCTCTTGGGCTTTCATTCGTCGTTGAATGGACACTGCCATTCTGCCATCCTGGAGCTTTAGAACATTGCGCAAAACCTCAGGTGGCTCACAGGATGCTCTCAGGAAACTTCGGCAGAGTAAACCCCATGAACACGCAAGACATTCGGTTGATTAAGCCTTCGGCGAAGATTCGCCTAGGCATTGGCAAGTACAACCGCGTAAAGCGAACCCAAGACTTCGTGGAGGTCATTGGTTTCGCAACCGTAGTCTTCGTGATCGCGAGCTTTCTCTTCGATGGTGGCCTCACCAACATCACCGATGTCCCGTCAGCCCTTGGAGCGCTGAGCCGACTCACCGCCTTGGTGGCCACCGACCTTCTACTTATTCAGATGATTCTGGTTGCCCGTGTGCCTTGGCTAGATCGCCTATACGGCCACGACCGCACCACCATTGCCCACAAAAAACTTGGCAAGCCGGTGCTCTACATCGTCATCGTTCACTTTTTAGCTTCGCTGATCCAGTACGCAATTCAGGATGGCAAAAACATCTTTGCCGAGATATTCGTGATGGCAAACCTGACCACCGACCTTCTACTCTCGTTCGTCGCTCTCGCAGCGATGATCCTGGTCGTAATCACCTCAATCAAAATCGCCCGCGCCAAGCTCAGCTATGAAGCTTGGTACCTCGTTCACCTTGTCTCGTATGTTGCAGTCCTCGCAGCTGTGCCTCACGAGTTCTCGGTTGGCCAGGACGTAGCCGGCAAGCCAATCCAGAGCGCATTCTGGATCGCCCTATACGTATTTGTTGGCGGAAACCTGGTTTGGTTCCGTTTTCTGCAGCCAATTGTGAAGATGCTGCAGCACCAGTTCACCGTGACAAAGGTCGAATCGGCATCGAGCGACACCGCCTCGATCTACATCGGTGGCAAAAACATGCACGACCTAACCGCCAAGGCTGGCCAGTTCTACATGCTTCGCATCATGAATGCCAAGCAGTGGTGGAGGCCGCACCCATTCTCGCTTTCGGCAGCTCCCAACGAAGACTATGTTCGATTCACTGTTGGTGACCGCGGCGACGATACCGCGCTGATGCAAAACCTAAAGGTTGGCACCAGGGTGATGCTCGAAGGCCCTTACGGCGTATTCACCGAAGACCGTCGCACCAAAGAGAAGGTCACTCTGATCTGCGCAGGTATCGGAGTGCCACCGATTCGCGCGCTAGCCGAGTCGATGGTTGCTAAACCGGGTGACATCACCATCGTTTATCGCACCCGCGACAACGACGACGCCGCGCTGCTTCACGAACTCGACGCCATCTCGCAGATTCGCGGTCACGAGCTTAGAGTTCTTGAAGGCCCCCGTGCCAACCCCAAGTCTTGGCTGCCAGCTGGCCACGGCAACATCCCCGACTTTCAGAGGCTTCGATTGATCGCGCCAAACGTTACCGAATCAGATGTCTTCATCTGTGGCCCGGTTGCCTGGACTCGCACCGTCGAAAAGAGCCTGCACCAACTAGGCATGTCGCCTAAGCAGATACACGCAGAGGAGTTTGCCTGGTGAGAATCGTAACCAAACTTGCAACCGGCCTGATGGGCGTCGGTGTCCTCGCGATTTCTTACAAGCTAGGCAACGTTCCCGAAGCAGGTATGTCGCTAAACGCTGCGCCTGCCCCTGTTGTAGCGCTACCACCTTCTGACTCGGCTGTAATAAGCATCACCGATGAAAATAACGGTGATGACGGCGGCACAAACCCGACCCCTGCGCCTGCCCCAAGTGCCAGCGCAGCACCATCGGCCGCGCCAAAAAAGACTCCGACGACTCCAAAGCCTAAAAAGACCACGACCCCTAAACCCAAGGCGACAACTCCGCCTGCCGACACTGGTGGCACTACGCCCGTAACACCGAGCCTCGCTGGCACCAAAACAGGTGCAACGATTCAAGAACCTCGTTGGGGTGGCTATGTTCAGGTGTCGGTAACTAAAGATGCCAGCGGCAAGATCACTGCAGTAAACCTCGTTCAGGCATACGCAACAGGTGGGCGTCAAGGCGCTTTCTCTGTTCTACAAAACGCAGCGCTTCAGGCCCAGGGCTCAAACTTTGGCAATGTGAGCCGCGCGACTTACACGACTAACGCCTTCAAACAAGCATTGGATTCAGCTCTTGCCAAATTCTAGCCAGTACACCTTTCGCCCGGTAAAGGTAAGAAAGACCGGCAACAAGACAACATTTCTGCTCGCCGCAGTCGCTGTGGGAGCTGGCGTTGTCTTTGGCATCAACCCGAACGGTGGTTTCGGGGCGCTATTCCCGAAGGCCACGCCAGCGGTTTCTGGGCTAAACCCAACACCGGTCAACACTTCGGTTGGCCCATCAAAGGCTTCAAGCGACCCGATCTACTACCAGTTCGGCACGGTTCAGGTTTCGGTAACGAAGGCCAACGGCAAGATCACCGCCATCGACTACCTACAGTCAACGGCTAGCGCCGGCCGCGACCAAGCCTTCCCCATGCTGACCGCGGCTGCTTTAAAGGCCAATGGCTCAAACTTTGGCAACATCGGCGGTGCGACATACACAACCGACGCGTTCAAACAGGCTTTGGACTCTGCGCTGACTAAACTGCCCTGATGCGCGAATTTGAACACCACGAACCCTGCATGGGCACGGTCTTCACTTTTCGTGGCCTGACCTCGCTTAGCGAGCCAGCTTTTGCCGAGGCTTTGCTAGGGGCAACGAACACTTTGCATAAGGCCGATGCCATATTCAGCCTCTACAAAGAAGAGTCGCCGCTAAGTCGCCTGGCTCGAGGCGAAACTTCGGTAGCAGAGTGCCCCGCAGTTGTCGACCAGGTTTGGCAGCTCTGCGAACAGTGGGAGAAAACCACTGATGGTTGGTTTAGCGCCTTCACACCGCAGCACACCTTCGACCCATCTGGTTTGGTAAAGACTTGGGCGGCTCAGTATTCTGCAAACAAACTGCTCGAAGCTGGCATTTTTGACTTCACTTTGAACGCCGGTGGCGACATCTTGATCAGCGAACGACAATCACGCGAAGAGTTTTGGCGCATCGGGCTAAGCAGACCTGTTTCAATTGCGAGCGAAGAGTCTGGGGTATTGACCGTTCTTGACCTAGCTGGCACAAAATTTCGGGCCGTGGCAACATCGGGCTCGGCGGAGCGTGGCGAACACATCTGGAACCCGAAGGGGTCGGCGATTCAAAAAGATGTAATTCAGGTGAGTGTTGTGGCGAGCGACTTGGTTGAGGCAGATGTTTGGGCGACGGCCGCCTTCGCCGAAGGTATTCGCTCACTCGAACGAATCAACGCGCTGCCAAACCTAGAAGCACTATATGTTTTGGCAAACGGCGAAATTGCCGGTACCGATGGATTTCTAGCGCTACTGGCTAAGCCCACTCGCTAGGAGCAGCCTCGCGGCCTTTCGGTAGCGAAGAAGCAGTGTCCCAGTCAGTGACCCACTTAGGCAACTTAGGCTCGGGAGCCTCCCATTTGCCAAGCACCTCAAACATTTCTTCTGGGGTTGGCGTGCCCTTAGGGCTTTTCAAGAAGCGAAGCTTCACGATTGCGCGGGCATAGATTTCGCCCTTCACCACGAAGCGTTGTTCGATGAAAAACGCGATGTCGCTCCAACCAATGACCTTCGACTCGATTGTGAACTTTTGGCCGAGAGTTAGCGACTTTCTGAATGTGATGTTTTCGGCAACGACCACGGGGTGAATGTGCGCCTTCTTCATCAACTGCCAGCCGTTGGCACGCTTGAACATGTCGAACCGAGCAACGTCCATCAGCGTCAGGTAGACGCCGTTGTTCATGTGCTTAAAGATGTCTATGTCGGTCGGCCAAATATGAAAATTGCGAACCGAAACGTCCCAGTGATTAATTCGTGGGCGAAAACGCCAGGACGCATGTGCCCAGACGAGGCGTAGCCAGAGCTTCATTGGTTACCAGATCGAGACGCGCTTCTCAGGCTCGAGCCACATCTTGTCGCCCGGCTGAGTGTTGAAAGTTTCGTGGTACACATCGAAGTTTCGAGCAACCTGGTTGCAACGGAACTCGCTCGGCGAGTGCGGGTCGGTGGCCAGGCGCTGAATCGCGATTTCTTCGCGGCTCTTGCCTCGCCAAATCTGACCCCAGCTGAGCAGGAAGCGCTCGGCGCCGGTGCGGCCGTCGATCACCGGTGGCTCTTCGCCGCCGAGGCTCAACAGGTAAGCCTTGTAAGCGATCATGATGCCGCCGAGGTCGCCGATGTTCTCACCGATGGTGAGTGCGCCGTTGACCTTGAACTCTTCGCTTAGGCCCGCAGGGGTTAGCTCGTCATACTGAGCGATTAGAGCCTTGGTGAGGTTTTCGAATGCCTCGCGGTCAGCATCTGTCCACCAAGAGATTAGTGCGCCGTCGCCGTCGTACTTTGAACCCTGGTCGTCGAAGCCGTGGCCGATCTCGTGGCCAATAACGCCACCGATGCCGCCGAAGTTGACGGCTGCGTCGGCCTCAGGGCTGAAGAAAGGAGGCTGCAGAATTGCGGCCGGGAACACAATCTCGTTGAAGCCTGGGTTGTAATAGGCGTTTACGGTCTGCGGGGTCATGAACCACTCGTCACGGTCTAGCGGTGCGCCAATCTTGGCTGCCTCTTTGTCGGTGCCCCAAGCGCTTGAACGGCGGACGTTGCCAACTAGGTCGTCGCGGTCGATTGTGAGCGACGAGTAGTCCTTCCACTTGTTCGGGTAACCGATCTTCGGGTAGAACTTTTCGAGCTTGACCAGAGCCTTCTTCTTGGTCTCTTCGGTCATCCAGGTGAGGTCCTTGATCGAAACCTCGTAAGCCTTGATCAGCCACTTAACCAGGTCGTCCATCTGAGCCTTGGCTGCTGGCGGGAAGTGCTTTTCTACGTAGATCTCGCCGACGGCCTCGCCAAGCGAGCCTTCAACCAGCTGAACGCCACGCTTCCAGCGGGCGCGCATTTCTGGCTGGCCGGTTAGCTTGGTGCCATAGAAGGCAAAGCGGGTGTTCACGAAGTTGTCGCTCAGGTAAGGAGCCATCGAGTTGATGACCTGCCATGAAAGCCACAGGCGAACCTCTTCGATTCGAGCCTCGTTATAAAGCGAAGCAAGGCCCTCGAAGAACGAAGGGGTCATGACAACCGACTCAAAGAGAAGCTCGGTCGAAACCTGGCTGCCTTCGAGGAATTTGCGCCAAGAGATCGTCGGGGTCATCGCCTGTAGCTTGTCGAAGTCATACAGGTTGTAGGTCTTTTCGGCGTCACGGGTGGCAACGACGTCCCAGTGGTGAGTGGCTAGTTCGGTTTCGAACGCCATGATCTTGTTTGCCGCGGCGAGCGCGTCTGCCGACGAGTGGCCGGCGTGCTCGAACATCTGCGCGATGTATGGGACATAAGCGTCGCGGAACTCCGCGTACTTCTCTTCGCGGTAGTAAGACTCGTCTGGCAAGCCGAGGCCTGCCTGAAACATGTTTAGAAGGTAACGCTCAGGGTTACCCGGGTCGTTGTTTACATACATGCCGAACAAACCCGCGATGCCTTCGCGCGAGAACTTGCCGAGTAGGTGGGTTAGATCCTCGAGGTCGGCCTCTTTAATCAGAGCTAGGTCGGCCGCAATTGGGGCAGCACCGAGCTCGTTGGCTCGGGCCTCGTTTAGGAACGACGCATACATGTCGCCAATCTGCTGACTAACACCGGCAGAAGGGTTGGCCTGTGCGGCTTCAAGAATCTGCTTTACGGCCTCTTCTGATGCATCGCGAAGCAGGTAGAACGAGCCGTGGACGGCCTGGTCTGCCGGAATCTCGTAGGTGTCGAGCCAATGCCCGTTGGTGTAACGGAACAGGTCGTCCTGCGGGCGAGTGTTCTGGTCGAAGTTGTCTACGTCTAGTCCAGGCTTGAGAGTCATAGGTTCATCCTAAGCCTGTCGCGCACACCTTTTCGGGCGTAAAATTGGGCTCGTGGAACTTCAGAAGATCATCCTTTATTACGGCTTTGCGCCGATTGCCGACCCAGAGGCTGTAAGGCTCTGGCAGAAGACCCTTTGCGAGTCTCTTGGGCTCAAAGGCCGCATCTTGATTTCGAAGCACGGCATCAACGGCACCCTCGGTGGCGACATGTCGGCACTCAAAAAGTATGTTCGTCAAACCAAGGAATTCACCGGTTTCAAGAAGATTGACTTCAAGTGGTCTGACGGCACCGGTCAGGACTTCCCTCGCCTAAGAGTGCGCACCCGCTCAGAGCTCGTCGCCTTCGGCGACCCAGACGCCGTGAAGGTTGACGCCAAGGGCGTTGTTGGCGGCGGAAAACACCTAAAGCCAGCCCAGGTCGATGCGCTAGTTGCCGAACGCGGTGACGAGGTGGTTTTCTTTGACGGACGCAACGCTTACGAAGCCGAGATCGGCAAGTTCAAGAACGCCATCGTCCCCGATGTTCAGACCAGCCACGACTTCATCGCCGAGATTGAATCGGGCAAATACGACGACATCAAAGACAAGCCAATCGTCACCTACTGCACCGGCGGTATTCGCTGCGAGATTCTTAGCGCGATCATGGTCGAGCGAGGCTTCAAAGAGGTTTACCAAATCGAGGGCGGCATCGTTCGCTACGGCGAGAGCCAGGGCGACGAATCGCTCTGGGAGGGCTCGCTCTACGTCTTCGACGACCGCATGAACGTGAACTTCACCGACAAGGCAAAGACGATCGGCAAGTGCGAAAACTGCTCCGGCCCGACCTCACAGTTCAGAAACTGCGCCAACCTCGGTTGCAAAGACCTGATCTTGCTCTGTGACGAATGCGCCGCTGCTGAGGTCAACCTAGAGTGCAAGCCGACCCACACCAGAGGTCGTCGCAAAGAGTCTGTCGGTTAAACTCTTAGTTCACTAGCAAAGGGCGCAAATGGGCTTTCTTGACAGGTTCGAAAAGAACCTTGAACGCCTCGTCAACGGCGCTTTCAGCAAAACCTTCAAGAGTGAGCTTCAGCCGCTCGAGATCGCCTCGGCCATTAAGAACCAGATGGACTCTCACGCATCTGTGGTTAGCCGCGAGCGCATCCTGGTGCCAAACCACTTCAAGGTCTCACTTTCTGCCGCCGACTTCAGCCGCCTACGCGCGCTCGGTGAGCACTTGCTCGAAGAGCTCAACGAAGCCGCTACCCGTCACGCGGCAAAACAGAAGTACCAATTCGCCAGCGCCTTAAAGATCGATGTAGCTGCCGACCCGGCGCTGGTAGTTGGGCAACTAAACGTTTCGAGCAGCACAGCAACGGTCGATGTTGAGTGGACGCCCGCTCTGGAGATCGATGGTCAGCGATACATTATCAACCAAGAGCGCACCACGGTTGGTCGAGATACCGCCGCCGACATCACGGTCAACGACACCCGCCTCAGCCGCACCCACTTTGAGATTCTTTGGGACGGCAAAAACGCTGGTCTTCGCGACCTAGGCTCGACCAACGGCACCAAAGTTGGCGGCAAAACCGTTGCCGAAACCGCTCTGCCTGCCGACAGCGTTATTTCTGCAGGGGCGAGCCAGTTCGTTTTTCGAGTGATAGCCAAGGCGGTGGGCAATGAGTGAGTTAGCTCTATTTCTGGTTCGCGTCGCATTCGTCGGTGTTCTTTGGATCTTTATCTTCAGCATCATTTCTGTGATTCGCGCCGACCTGTTCGGCCAAAAGGTGGTTTCGAAGGTCACCGAAGAAAACTCGCCAGTGGTTGTTTCTAAGCCAATCGTTCCGGCGGCTCCGGCCGCCACCGTGCGCGTCTTAGCAACGAGCGATGCTCCAGCCTCGGCAGGAGCCACAAAACTTGTGATTACCGAAGGCGAAAACAGCGGCTTCGAGTTGCCTCTCACCGGGCGTGAGGTCACAATCGGACGCGCGGTTTCTAGCGATATCGTGATCACCGACGAGTATGCGTCCACGCAGCACGCCAAGCTCGTGCTTATGAACGACGACTGGTTGATTCAAGACCTCAACTCGACAAACGGCACCTACCTTGCCGGAACCCGAGTCGGCACTCCCGCTGTTGTGAAGCTAAACACCCCGGTCAAGGTCGGCAAAACCGTTTTTGAGTTGCGAGCCTAACCATGGCATTCAAGCTGGTTAGCGCTGCGGCCTCCCACGTAGGTAGGGTTCGCTCGTCGAACCAGGATTCCGGCTACAGCGGTTACCAATTGTTTTTTGTTGCCGACGGCATGGGCGGCCACGCTGGCGGCGAGTTTGCCTCTGCACTTTCTTCGCAACGCATCGCCCAGATAGACGCAAACTACGCGACGCCAGACGATGCGGGCGCCGCGATGCTAAACGTGATTCTCGAGGCAAACCACACTCTTTCAGAAACGGTCGCTAACCACCCGGAGCTTTCTGGCATGGGCACAACTTTTTCTGGTGTGATCTTTGTCGGCGACCAGGCGATGGTTGGGCACATTGGTGACTCTAGGGTTTACCTTTACCGCGATGGCTCACTGCGCCAGATCACCAAAGACCACACCTTTGTGCAGCGACTTGTCGATCTGGGGCGCATCACCCCAGCGGAGGCACTTGTTCACCCTCGCCGAAACGTGATCATGCGCGTCCTAGGCGACACCAATGAGGTGCCTCAGCTCGATGCCGAGGTTCTAGACGTAAAGCCTGGCGACCGCTGGTTGCTTTGCAGCGACGGCCTTTGCGGTTACGTTAGCGACGAAATCGTTGAGCGCAACCTTGGCTCAAGCGAATCGGCCGAAGAAATCACCGATGTTTTGATTGGTGAAGCCCTCGAGGCTGGCGCACCAGACAACGTGACCATCGTGATCGTTGACGTACTTTCTGAGAACGCCGAAACCGCGACGGCGCCAACGGCAAAATACGTCGGTGCAGCCGAAAACGATATCGTTATCGAGGAGCGAAAGGGCCGCAAGAGCCTCGGGCTTTTGAACCCGCGAATCTTGGTAGACATTTTTAGGCCGAGCGAAGAGGCCACCGACTTTCAGCCCGAATCTGAGGCTTTGCTAAACAAGTTTCAGCGCGAGACCGTTAAAAAGCTTCGCTGGCGTCGCCTGCGCCAGTTGGCAACTGTCCTAGTTTTGGTTGCAGCAGTTGGCGGCGGCCTCTACATCGGATACCAGTACACCCAGACCAAATACTTTGTTGCCGAAAGCAACGGGCACATCGCGATCTTTAAAGGAATTCGCGAGCAGCTTGGCCCGATCAAGTTCTCGCAGGTTTACCAAGAAACCAAATACTCGGTTGCCGACCTACCGGCATATCAGCAGGGGCAGGTTCACAACTCGATCTTCGCCACCTCGGTCGAAGACGCCAACCGAATCATCGGAGAGATTTTGAAGGCGGCCG
>CANGNZ010000031.1 GCA_947455435.1 Microbacteriaceae bacterium | reverse complement strand
GAGGCAAAACTCTTGGTGAGCTCACCGAGGTTCGGCAGGCGTCTCACCAAAGCAAGGTCTGCCTTGAGCTGCTCGCGAAAGTTCGGTTCGAGCTCATAGAAACCGGCGCTCAGCTCAGCTGCCTCGAGCTCGATTTCACCGCGCGGATGAAGCCAGCCGCTTGAGTGAACGTAATCAACCGGCCGCAGCTGGGTTGGCTTGGTGACCCCGCCAGACATCGCGGTTAGGGTCTCCCACGCGTCTGGGCTGAAGATGAAGCCTTCGTCGAAGCGGTTGTTGCGGCCGTAGCATTGACCGGCCGTGGCGATGCGCTCAAAAGCGAAGGTGTCTTCGCCAATCTGAGCAAACGCCCACGACTTTGGCAGGGCCTCGAACTCGGCCATGGTCATCGAGTTTGGCACGTTAGGCAACACGTAGCCGTCGCTCAACGAGTTGCGCGGCATGCGGTCTTTTAGGCTCTCGATGCTTGGTGCGCCTGCCGAAGCGGCCGCGGGGAACACCACACTCTTGAACTTTTTACCAACGCCGGGGGTGAAGGGTCCGTTCGATTCGCAATCGGTGTAGATGAATCTGGCGATCATGGCTAGTTGGCCAGAGCCCACCTGATTGGGTCACCAATTCTGAACGACGACAAACCGTGGGTGCGGCCCTTGATGCCCTGGCCGAGCGCCGAGACGACAAAGTAGCGAACGTTCTGCTCGCCCCAGCCGCCTGGGTCTTGGTCGAGGTCTGAAACAACTGTCAAACCGATTCGGCGAAGAATCGCCTTGGTTTCTGAGTTGATGTCGCCGCCGTCTAGGGTGTTGAAGTCCTTGCGGGCGTTGGCAGCCGGCGGGTTCGGGTTGCTGGCGTATGGGTCGCGGTTGAGAGCCATGGCCGAGTCGAAGGTCTCGAAGAAGGTGAACAGGTTCGAGGTCATCGCGGTCGTTACTGCGTCGAACTTAGAAATCGCGATTGCAATCTTCTGGTTCGGGTTCTTTCTAGAGCCAACAGGGCCAATGACCTCTTTCAGGTTCTCCCAGATAACCGCAGGGTCGGCTGCGTTGCTCGGCGGCAAGGCCATTTTTCCGGCGAGAAGGCTACGAACTTCGGGCAGCTGTAGCGGGTCGAACAAGAAGATGACCAGGTCAGCCTCTTGGAGGTCGTTCTTGTAAAGGTCGAGGTTTTCAACCGTGGCGAGGTCTTCACCGGCAAGGTCGAGAAACTCGAATTCACCAACCGGCGAGGTTGCCGAAATCAGCATCTTGTAGGTGAACTTGGTTCTCGGGTCGGCCACGCTGGTGCCAACGGCGACGTCCTTGAAGTTAGCCGCGCTGTCGGTTGGGTCGAGCGCGATGCCAGACTTGACGAAGTTGGCGAGCTGCTGCCAGCGGTCGAGAGCTTTGGCATCGCCCGGCTTTGGCACGAGTTTTCCGCCGAAGCTTGGGCCAAACTGGTGCTCTAGGTATTGCAACAGAGCCGAAAGGTAGGTTGTCTTGCCCGAAGCCTTGGCTCCGACGATTGCGATTTTTAGCTTGCGCCCAGGGTTAGGCAGGCAGTCTGGGCGACCGGGTTTGTCGAGACCGTTGCCGTTCATCATCATGTCGTCGTCGTCATTCACAACAAAGACTTTGGTCTTGATGTCTTCGTTGTCGTCGAAGTAGGCGACGAAACGGTTTCGGCCCGGGCGGTCGAGCTCGAGGGGGTTACCCTGCATGTCGATTACCTCTTTATAGGTGCCCATCGCGTTGAAGTCGTTCAGGTTCAGAATCGACAACGCCTTGAAGAAATCAGAGGTCTTGTCTTGCTTGATCAGCGGGAACTGAGGGTCAACGGCCTTGAGTTGCTGAAGCATCAAGGTGCCTAGGTAGACCTGCTCGTTTTTGCTGTTGATGCCGAACTGAGGGTAGTCAACCCAAACCTCGATCTTTTGCTTGATCGGTGCCGATGTCTCAGGCTGCTTGTTGCGACCAAACAGACCGCCCTTGTGGTTCTCTTGCTTCTGAGCCTCCTGCTTGATTCGGTAGCGCACGGTGACGCGGCCGGGGTAAACAAACTCGCGGTGCTGGCCCGCGTTGCTCTGGCCGTCGAAGTAAGCCGAGGTGCCGCGAACAAAAATCTTGCGCGGGGTAACCGGTAGGTCGGAGTTTTCGAAACGAAGACCACCGAACAGGTCGTAGTGGGTTTCTCGGTTGAACTTGCGAGTCGGGTTGATGTCTACGACGTCTTCGAAGTTTTTGTCGAGATCGGTGATCCAAACTTCGAACTGGCTCGCACCGGTTGGGATTTCGAGACGCATCAGGTGGTAGTCGAAGAAGTCTTCGAGGCCGAGAATCTCTAGGTCGTCAACAATCTGGAGCACGAACGGCTTCGAGATGAAAACGTCGTTGCCGAGTTTGGTGACCGCGGTGTAGGTGATGGTTGCCGAGACGATGCCGTCGGAGTCGCGCATTAGCGGAACGTTCTTGTAGGTGCGAACGCCATCGAGAACCTCGGCGGTCTGGTTGATTTTCGAACCAACCTGCGACTGGAATAGTTTGTCTTCAAACTCTTCGAGGGTGAACTGGGTGTTGCCGCGCGCTACCAGTGCGTTGCCTGGGTTACCCATGGTTTGGTAGATGTCGAGGGTCGCGCCCTTCTTGGTTATGTCGCTGACCTGAACCGAAACTTCTTCGTCGCCAGGATTGCGCAGCACTCTAAAGTTTTCTGGGCGTGGCACAGCGCCAGGCACGGTGACCTTGAGCTGAATCGCGTCTTTTTCGGTGGTGTCGGCTGGGGTGCTCTGGTTGAAGCGCCACTCAAGATGTGCACGGTATTCGAAGGTTTCGCCAACCTCAACCATCACGTCGTTCCAGAACGAAGCCGCAGGCTTGCGCTCAGGCTCAGAGGTCGGGACCTTGGGTAGCTTCTGGTTTGGCTCAGACTTGAAGATCACGACGGTTGCGTCTGGATCGTCTGTCTCCCAGGTGAGGATGATTCGGCCAGGGTATTTTTCGACATCGAACTTTTGCAGGCGGCCGAGTGCGCGCCCTTGCCCAACCTTGTAGCCAGGCTTGCCAGATTCGTCGAAACGGAAAATCGAAACGTAACGGTATTCGGCTCCGAAGGTGCGCGAGTTCTTGGTGGTCGGGCTCAAAACCACGATCTCGTCGATGCCAGACTCGATTGAGTCTGGGAATCGCTTTTCGCCAACCGCCAGAACGAACACTGCGCCCTCGGCCTCAGGCCAAGTGACCTCGAAAAGCCCTGCCTCGTTGGTGGTCACGCTTACGAAGTCCGACTTACCCGCGGCGATGTCAACCAACTTGTAGTCTTCGGCGTTTAGACCAGGCTCAACTTCGTCCTCTACCGGGACGCTTGCCATGGCAGGTTCGGCCGCAGGTGCGTCGAGGTCGTGGTTGTCGAGGTCGTCAATTTCGTCAACTTGGTCAACTTCGTCGATGTCGTCATCAAGTTCATCGACTTCTGCTTCTGCGACGAGCTCTTCGACGACTGGGGTCTCGAGAGCGGCTGGGGATTCTTCGACAACGATTGGCGCCGGGGTTACGTGATCGATGATTGCAACGAGGTCTGCGAGCTGCTCTGCGCTTAGCGCAACGTTGCCGCGGGTCGCAAACATGTTGGCAAGTTCGCCGTCGGTTTTTAAGTTCGGGTGTTTGGCCAAAACCATGATTAGCGGCGTTAGGTCTCCCCCGAGACCAAGGCTCTCGCGTGCGGCTTCAAGCTCAGTAAAGTAACTAGCCAAGATTCCCCCTAAATCGTTCTAACAGTTAGTCTATTCATTGTATTGGAGGGTTCATACATGGCGGTTCTCGCCCTAAATCAGCTGCAGCGCCTAACCGGCAACCAGTTCGTCGCAACGTTCACGGGGGTCGGATACGACGACCAACTCGTCATCAGCGTCGCGGGTGAAGATGTGGTTTTTGGCGACGACGCAACCTTCCCTTTTCTGCGATCACACTCTCGCACAAACAGCGAGTTTCGCCTCCTAGTGCTCACCGAACTCGTTCCGGCAGACGTCCAAGCATTCTCGTTTCAGATTCACGCTTCGGTGCCATTCACTCGTGCCTGGTTGCTAAATGACTCGATGGGCAACGAAAACTACCAGAACTACGCCACCACGATTGAGGCCGGCAAGACCGTGGAGCTGCTCGAATTCGTTCGAGACGATTCTGGTTGGTCTATTCGCACCAAAAACCAAGCAATCGGTGAGGTTGCACCGGTTATTGGCGAAGGCTACCCAGAACACCTCCGTGAGCTGATTCCGGTTGCCCGCGGGCTCAACCCAGGCGGCTGGAGCTACGTTGAAGCGTTTATTGAGGTAAACGAGGTCACCACACCGAACCTACTCAACCCGCTCTACCTAGACGCCTTGACGGCCACCCAAGCGATTGCCACCACCGTGAAGCTGGCGCCGGTGCAGATTGACTACGCAACCTACGGCAGCACCTCGGTGCCGATGGAGACCCGCATCGACGAAGTTCACCGCGCGCAGGTGAAGGCACTAACCGCAGCCGGCTACACCAGCACAAAGACAACGGTTGAGCAGCTTTTGAGCAAGGTTGAGGCATTGAAACCGGGCGGTGTGCTCGTTGCCTACGTAAACACCATCGGTGGCTTCGACAAAAATGACCTCATCCAGCTACTTGAGGCGCGCGAAGCAACACTTTTACTGCTTGCAATGCGCACGGTTTTTGGTGGAGTGCCGAACTTGGGTGGCAGCTCAAGACTTCGCGGCTTCGCCGTTGCAGACTTAGCCTCGCCCAATGCTAGATCAGTGGTTGAACTTCTTCGCTCTAATAGTTAGGCGAGAAAATCGCTAAAAACGAGGCGGTTTTCTCGCGGCGCTAACGATCGCGGCGAGATGCCATCCCACTTGAATTAACCAAGTTATCGCTAGGAAGGCCGATGCGTGATCGTATGAAGATTGCTGAGCGAAAAAGGTCGAAAATGGCATTTGGGCCACATAGTTCCACGACACATAATTCTCGTATTTGAAACTCACATAAATTCCAGCAGACGCAGTTATGGCAAATGAAGTACCAAGCGCTGACCAGAACTTGCCTTTATCAAGTTTGTAACTGTATGCCCAAGTCCAAATGCCTAGAAACACCGCAAGTAACACTGCGGCTGTTTTTGACTTACCAGGAGCAGTAGATCCATTCGCCTGGTATTTAGGCAAAACGGCCTTAGGTGAACCGCATTTGGGACAAATAACCGCGGTCTCGACCAGTTGATTGCCACACGCAAAACAAAAGTGAAGTCCGCTCTTAGGCTGATCATTCTCGGTCATTGTTAACTCCTAGCAGGTTGCAGTAAAGCGATTGATTCATTCAAATCTCGCGGGTTTTCTTGCCGCCGAAATCACGGCCCAAAGCCAAATCAAGAACGGCGAAACAATGTTTAAAAATAGTGCCAAGTAAGTGTGCGTTGCGACTTGCGTGTAGGCAACAGGGTCAAAATAGCCTATGCCGAAATTTAAGTAATCTGAAAAGGTGTAAAGAGACGCAACCAGCTGCATCCCGACAGCAACGAAGAACTTGGTTTTGTCTTGTTTGAATGAATAAAGCCAAGTCCACGCACTAAGAAACACTGCCAAAAGGACTGCCGTGGTCTTAGATTTTGACCCCCTAGTGTCAAGGCCCTTAACTGCAGGAAGGTAAGCCCTTGGAGTGCCACATTTTGGACAGATTACAGCTGTGTCGACAAGTTGGTTTCCGCAGGCAACACAAAAAACTTGGCCGCTTTTGATCTGCATTTCTTCAGTCATTATTTCTCCCTTTTCGCATCAAAGTTCAACCTCAATCTACTAGAACTTGATTTCTGAGCCTGGGCCTTCCTTAGGCTGCTCGGCCACCTTCTTCTCGGCAGCAAACTCGATCTGTAGGTCACGAGGTTCAAGAGTCTTGGTGACTTCGAAACGAATGGCCATGAAGTCGAGCTTGCGAGCAGCAACCGTTTGACCGGCGCCGTTCAGCTTCTTGGTGATGTCGGCGTTCAGCTGAATCGTGCCATCAACAAAGAGCGCAGACTTCGACTGATCAATCGTTCTCTTGCCAGATGCGTCGGCAAGAGGGTCGAAGATTTGGCTCGAAGGCAACGAGATGCCTCCGGTGGCCAAATCAGAGATGAACTCGTGACCGGTGAAGGTGCGCGAAGAGTCGATGACAGTCGGAACCTTGACGGTTGACTTGCGGTAGGCGTCTGAGCCTCCGGCAATGCCCTCAATCACGCTTCGGCTGCCGTCAGACACCAAAGCCCTGAAGTCGCTTGTCTTCGCTGCGCGAGCTAAGCGGGCAAGGTCTGAGTTTTCTGTCGCACGGACGTCCAACCAGACCTCGTTGCCGAAGCCGGCCGAAAGAATCGAATCCTGAACCGCGCTGAACAACCAGCCGGTCTCGTAAAAACCAGACTCGACAGACTTTGCAAGGTTGTTGGCTGCAGCCTTGTCTGACTCAATGATTGCCAGCGACATCGAGTTTGGCAGCGACTTTGGCATGGTGAGCTTGCCACCAGCGACCTTAGACGCTGACTGCTCACGGTGAATGAACGGGCTCACCACTGCACTCCAAGCCAGGTACTGGCTGTAGTAAGAGTTGAGTCGGTAAACCTCGTCCCAGACTAGGCCGCGAACTTTTTTCGCGTGCTCGAGCCTGGCGTTTCGGTCATCGACGGCGTTTTCGGCGATATGAAGAGTCTTCAGCTGATCCCAAATTGCGAGAGGGCCGAGCAGGTTCCAAAGCACTAGGACGCCTGCAAAGATCAGCGCCCAAACCCACCAATTTCCAGCCAAAACAGGCCAACCGCCGGTGGTGAAGAACAAGAACAGCGCCTGACTAAGCCAAGCGATACCACCGGCAAATGCGATGTATTTGCTGCCCTTGAAGAATCGCTTGTAGGCTTCGACAACCTCAGTCTTGGCTCGCTCGTTGGCATCGTTGATTGCGTCAACGTTCACATTTAGGTCGTTCACAATCGTCGACCAAGCCGAGAGAGCGGTGTTGATCTGCGCCGCTAGAGCCTCACCGATCTTCCAGACAAAGCTGGTGTTACCGGTGATCCAAGCGCCAAGACGGTTTTGCAGGGTTGCAAGTTGACCGCGGTCTGAAGGCGTTAGGTCGCGACGGTTCTTCTGCAACTCAACAAGTTCAAGCAGCACAACGTCTGCCGCCAGTGGGTCGTCTGAGGTGAGCTTGCGGCCACGGAAAGCGCTCGGAATGTTAACCGGGATCTCGAACGAATCCTTGGCTACATCTGGCGCAATGAACTCAGGCTTCGTGATTACCATGCGGCGGCCACCAACCTTCGGAAACTGCACTGCTTCGTTGCCGGTTGAAGGCTTAGAGCCGTCGGCGATACCAACGGTTGCTTCAACAAAGTCGCGCCAAAGGTTGCCCGGGGGCGCTGGCACAGCGCGCTGCGCCGAGGCGTTCGAGCCCGGGGTGCTGCTTGCGATTTCGAATTCGTTGTTGCTCATTTGGGCCAAGATGTCGGCGCCAGAAAGCGAGGTGCCGGCAACGTTGTTGTGAGCCGAAACACCACCAACGATTACGGCAACCTTGCTGTCGAAGCCGTAAAGACCCTGAACCGGGCTGGCGACCTTGAGCTTTAGCTCGTCGACTTTGCGCTGCAAGGTGAGCATGAACAGTTCTGGGGTCTTCTTGAGCGCCCACTTAATAAAGCGGCTGAGCGAAGCCCAGAAGCCGAGACCATCAACCTTTGAGCGGTATTCGGGCCAGGTCTTCTTGAACTTGAGCTGGTCGGAGTGAGCCTCGAAGAACGACTCGACGGCAACGCGCACAAGGTCGCGCTCCTGGCCGGGCTGAACGGTCTCGAGAGTCGAACCGAGCTGAGAATCCTTGGGTGATGGCAGCGAGTCATTGGCGGCGTTGACGATTTGGTCAGACACCGAGGTGACTAGGGCAGATGCGTCCACGTAACGAATGAACGAGCGGCCGACAACAACCTCAGGCTCGAGGCCGACCGGCTTTAGCTGGTTTGGTAACCCTGCCTCAGATTGGCCAGGCCACAAGCCAGCTACAGTTGCCAGCTCTTTGGCGGCGTGCTGGCTGTAAAAACCTGACTTCGAGGTGACCTGAACGGCCTTGTCATTTGGCATGAAGCCATCGACTGGCTCGGCAACATAGTTGAGCTGCTGCAAGAAGAACGGAGAAGCCTTGAGCTTCGGAGTCTTCTCGGTTGGCACGATCACATTAACGAGGCGAGGAAGCTCGTTTGCCAGAGCCGGTAGCTCTTTGAAGGCTGCCTGGATGTCGCTGTAGCTGATTAGCGACTCGGTGTCGCGAATCGGTTGCAAAACATAAATGCTGATGTCGCCAGCCCCTTGAGCGATCCAGTCGTTCAAGGCAAACTTCGTTTCGCCAGCGGTCGAAACTCGGAGCACCTGGTCTGGTGTTGCGAGGTTTAACCAGTGAGTGGTCTTCAGTAGGCCCGATGCAGTCCAGTCGCGAACAACACCGAGCACACCCGAAACATCGGCCGAGGTAATTCGACCAATGATGATCGTGTTGCCGGCCATTGTTAGAACTTCACCTGGTCTGGAGAAACAGCTGCTGGCGCTGCTTCGGCAACCACGCGCTGCTCGGTTGCAGAGAACTCACCAAGTTTTGGCTCTGTGCGATGCAACTCTTCGATCAGTTCTTCGCAGGCCGAAATGATGTTCTGTGCAATTTCGCCGAAAATCTCGTAGTCGTAGAAGTTGCTCTGGCTCGGTGGGTTGTTCCACTGCTGCTTAGCGAGACCAATGTAGTCGCGAAGAGTCTTCTCGGCCTCGGCCTTGAGTTCTTCAGTGCCAGGTGCCGAGTCGGTGAAAGCCTTGAACTCACTACCGCCGACAAACCACTCGTCAAGCTCGGTCTTCGACTCGCTGCGAACGCCATAGCCTTTGCTCTTGAGGTTTTTGCCCAAACGGAACAGCTCTAGGTAAGGCGCCAACGATTCGGCAGAGCTGCCGTAGACCTTCACAAGAGCCAAAGGTAGCGACTCAAGCAAGATGGCCGGAATGTTCAAGCGGTCAGTGCTGTCGCCACCGTTTCGCAAACCGATCTCCTTGCCGCCCAGAAGCTCCTTAGAGAACTCAACCCAGCGGCCAGGCTTGCTGGTGTCTGGCTGAACAAAAAGCTTCACCACGCTTCCTTCGATTAGAAGGCGCCCGGATAGGCGCGCGATGAAGTAACCACGAAGCATTGCGTCGATTACGTCCTGTCCGACTGGCAAAGCCTGAGGCAGGGTTCGTGAACGCTGAAGCAACCAGAAGGCAGGCAGGCTGTCCTTGGTCTTCAAGGTCTCGTAAGCCTTGCGAATAGGCGCCGTTAGCGACTCCATTGCCCATGGGTAATAGAAGCTTTCGAAGCGGCTGAAGATAGTGATTTCAGTGCGATCAGCTGCAGGGTCGCAGGCGTCTCTGATCGCAGAGGTGAACTGTTGCGACTTGTTTGCGACCAACTGTGTAACCGCCGTCGAGTTCTCAGCAAAAGGCAGCTTGCTGAAAACGAATTCGAGGCTGGCACCCATTGTTGCGTCGTGGAAGATGCGCGCAGCGCCATCGTCGATGGTTACCAACGGCTTAGCAAAGTTGATTGCCTCTTCAAGAAGCTGCTTTAGCTTCTCTTCGTTGCCATTGGCCTGAGCAATCCAGGCGCTTAGCGGAGTCTTGCAGTATGAGTCGAATGCGCTCTGGTTGACACCGATCCACTTATTTGCGTAAGCCAGCAATTCGCTTGTACCGAGTTTCAACTTGAATGCCGGAACAGTTGGCGAAGTTGTGACTCGACTTGGCTTCCACTCGTTGGTACGAACAATGTGTGGGTGAGTGTTGTTGTTCGTTACGGTGTGATCCCAGGTGGTGAAGAACTTCATGTCTTCAAGACCCTTCGGCATTTTCGCGCGCAGAATTACCTGCTGTGCCGCCTCGAATAGCGCACCATCAAACTGAGCCGGGGGGTTTCCGGTCTCGGCAGCTAGGTGCTCCTTGAAGGTTGCGTCGAAGGTGCTGGTTTTGGTTAGAAGCACTTCGTTTACTGCCGGTTCAAAGTAACCAGGCACAAAATTGCTGGTTGGCCACTGGTCAACAGGGGCCTCGCGGTAAGCGGCAGTAGAGATGATGATTGGCAGGGCCGAAAGTTCTTCCTGAAGTTCAGCTAGCAATGTCTTACCGCTGCGCTTCAGCTGCTCAAGCACCTGGTTTGCCAGTTCTGGCAGAACATCGCGAAGAAGCTCGGCAACCTTGTTCTTAACCAAGCCTTCGATGATGTCGAGAAGGTTTTTGTCGAGAACCTGACGCTGTTGACCCCAGTTGACTTTGGCTTGCGACTTAGCCGCACCCAACCATTTCTTCAGCTTCTCGCGAGCCTCGGTTTCGAATTGAGCCTTCTCAGGTAGCGAACCCTGAAGCTGGGTAATCGACTTGTTGAGTTGGCTTAGGAGAAGCTCTGCAACCTCGAGGCCCTTTTCAGAAATCGCAGCTAGGTAAGCCTTTTCGATGTTGCATAGAACAGTGTTGGTCCACTCTTCTAGAGAGGTAGCTGCGACTTGCTTGGCAAGCTCTAGTCGGTTGCTCTCTTCGGTTGCCCAGTTGCGAACGAAACCGCTCACGCCTTGTTCGCCAGAGGTTTCGCCCTGCATCATCGGTGCAACCTTGGCAATCTGATCGACCGCAATTGATTCGATAGCACCGCGGTTTTTTAGCACGCTCTGCAGCAGGTTAGGAATCGCGAAGTTCAATTCGCTCGAGTGACGGCCATCAAGGTTGACGATCGAGAAGAATTGTGGGGCAAAGTTCTCGGCTGCACGAGCCTTCAAAGCCGCCGGGTTACCCTCTGGGTTTTGCGGGTCGGTGAAACCATTCACCAGAATGTCGACAGCGCGGCGAGCAATACGCTGTGCCGAATACTCGCGGTAGCGAGCGCGGCCGGTGCCAAGCTTCGACGAACCGAAGCCTCCGAAGAAGACCGGGTGGGTCTGCACACCCGCAGCGTTTCGGCGAACAGGGCCTGCAAGACCGGTGTTGTCCTTGGCCTGAATTAGCAGGTGGCGCGGGTAGTTGACGGTCACATATTCGTGAAACTCGAACTGCTGCTTCTCGTCGGTTAGCAACGGGGTGAGCACGCGAGCGAAGCCGCGGTAGACATCCTCAGGTGAGTTGCCGAAAGGAACTCCACCAGTGGATGCGCCGATAGGGAAGGTTAGGAACGGGCCACGGCCAGAGCTGACCGAACGGTCTGGAACCTGCAGGGTTGGGAGCAGGGTCTTCCAGGTGACATATGAGTCACTCCACGGTGAGGTGCCCATCGAACGAACCGAGAGAAGTTCTGAGATGGTTGCCAGCGCAATGCCACCGCCCGAGGTAGCAACTGCATCGATGCTGCCGAAAACCTCTGGGGTGTAGACGAAGGCTGCTGACTGGTCGCCTTTGAAGCCTTGGACCTCAGCCGAGAGAGCGTTAAGAAGGTCGGCAACATCGATCAACATCGAAGCACCCGAACCACCGGCCATGCTCGAAACAATAAGAATCAACGGCGACTGGCCAGCCTGCCAAGTGGTGCCAAGAACGTTAGAAAGTTCAACGCCCGAGGCATCGCTGCCCATAAGCGCGGTCACGTTCTCTTTCAAGAAGGCGTAGATTTTTTCTGAATTTGCGACTGTCATAACTCGACCGATTGCTCGGTGTGCACCTGCACCACCAGCTACGTCGATTCCGTCGCCGAACTCGTGCGATGGGCGCCAGCGAGCGTATTCCTGAAGTGCGTAGTGGCCGTTGCTTGGGTCGTGGGCCTGATCGAACTTGCGGAACGCTAACTGCTCGTAGCTGCTGTACTTGATTGCTGCGTCCTGAGCGAGACCAAGGTACTTGCCGCCCTTTTGGTCAATAGGCAGTGAAAGCTTTCCACCTAGGCTGGCTGCGACCTGAGGAACGTCGATCGAAAGAAACTTCCAGCAGTCAGGGAGTCTGTCGCTCTGCCAGCTGTAGTTTGACTTGAGCTCGGCAAGGAGCTCATCCATCATTAGCGAAAGCGTCTTTGCGCCAGAGCCACCAAGGCCGACAACTAGTACTTTTCTCATTTGTTTCCCATTCCCTAGATTCCAGCAAACTCGTCGTAGTCAGGTTTGCTGTCGTTGCCTTTTTTGCCTGGTTTGTTGTTTGATGTGTTACCGAAGTCGAAGCCTGAAGAATCTGAGCCGATGATGCCAGCCGTGCTCATCTCGTCCAGCTTCTTCAGGATCGTCGAACTGGTGCGCAAGAAGTCAGCCATCAACTCAGGCGCACTAAGCGCTTTTCCGTTGAAGTTGACGACCAAGACAACGGTTCCGGCACCAGACTGCGCCTCACCAAATACGTCAACCGAGCTCGGTGCGGTGTAGAAGATCCACTGGCTACCAAGCGTTAGTGACATGTAAGGCTTATCGTCTCCGGTTGAGTTGCCGCCAACCTGCGCGATGCTTGCAAGTTCGGCATGCGAGATGGCCTTGAGCCCAAACGGGTTCACCTTCACCTGGTACTTGTCCATGCCGATGGTCGCACTCTTGCGATCTTCGGCAATGTCAATCGGGTAGAAGCGGCTTAGGTCTGCCGCCGCGGTCGTAAGTTCAGAAGCATTAGTGACCACGCCGTTCTCGTACTTCACGTCAAACGAGGCTGAGGTTACGTTGCCCGAAATGCTCTTGTCTGGGAACCGCGAAAGCAAAACGGTGATCAGAATCAAGGCGCCAATGGGCAGCGCGATACCGATGATCATGAACAAGACAACCCAAAAGATGGTCGACCCAATCGGAGCGGTGGCAAGTTGGGTTGCGGTGAAGTCGCCCTTTACCAGGGTTACATCCTGCTGAACATCCACTGCCGCAGCAGCGAAAACCAACTGACCACGAACCGCACCCTGAGCGTTGACGTCTTTGCTGCCTTCGGCAAGCTTGACGCCAATCTCGATTGGAACTGTCACGGTTTCGTTCTTACCGATCTTGATGTTGTCGGCTGTGCCGGCAGGCAAGAACAGTTCGTATTCGAGGTCTTTAGGGAACTGCGTTGCCTTGACCTGAGTTTTCATGTCGGCAATCGAGATTGTGAAATCGGAATCTGGGCTACCAACAAACGTTACGTTTGCCTGCTTGCGCTCGGCGCCGGTAATTTCTTTGAACTCGGTCACGCCGGTTATTGTCGGCGCAGCGGCCGGGGTACCTACCTTGATTGCCTTCTGAGTCGAAATCGGGTTTAGGCGCTCGGTGAAGTCTGCGACAACGACGTCCATGGTTAGAACGAGTTCGTAGTCACCTAACTCGAGGCCGTCAACCGAAAGGGTCTGGTCGGCGCCTACGGTTGCCTTCGTGACAACCGTGTTGTCCCATGAGCTGGCAACCTTCTCTTTGGTTGCGGCGTTGCGAAGGTAACCGGTGATCTTGAAGTCGAGGGCTGGGTCGAGTGAACCGACAGGGATGACGCTCGAGTCGCTTGGGCGTTGAACAGCAAGCTTGAATGTCTGTGAAGCTTTGCCGTCCTGGCCCTTAACCAAAACCGCGGCGTCGTTTGTGAAGGTCGCAACCGCGCTTAGGTCGGCGTCGAAGTAGAGATCAGAGTTGGTGTCTGAGCCAGGGTTAATCGTCCACTGACCAACCCAGCACTTGTCGTCGGCGAG
>CANGNZ010000030.1 GCA_947455435.1 Microbacteriaceae bacterium | reverse complement strand
TCATGCGCCAACAGGAATCCCGCTACGTAGGCTGCGCCGAGACCGCCTTTTGCTTTTCGATGAAGGACTGAAATTCTCGGATCGGACGAAGCTAGCTCATCGGCTATTCGCCCCGAGCCGTCTGGGCTTGCGTCATCGACGATCAACAAGGCGATGCTCGAAACATTGGCAAACAGATTGCGAACGGTTTCGGCGAGTGAAAGCGCTTCGTTGTAGGTGGGCATCACCACGAGAGTTTTCACTTGCGCCTCCGTGGGAGAAGGTTCGAAATCGCGAGGTAGAGCGTCAATGCCAAGGCTGTCAAGGTAACGAACCAGGTGAACGGTTCAACGATGAACATTGCCGGAGTTTTGCTGGTTCGCAGAGGTACCTCGGTGTTCATGAAGCCTCGGGTGAATGCCTTGAGCTCACTAACCTGTGTTCCGTCGGCTAGGTAAACCGCCGATGGTCCCACGGTCGAAATGTTCACCAAGCTACGCCCAGTTTCGATTGCGCGAAGCTTGGCGATTGCCAATTGTTGGTATGCCTCGTCGCTTCGGCCAAAGTCGGAGTTGTTGGTCTGCGAAAGAATCACTTCCGCTCCCCCATTGACCAGGTTTCGCGGCACATCGTCTACTGCGATTTCGAAGCAGATCAGCGTTCCCAGTTTCTTGCCTTTAACCTCGAAAAGCCCGTCGCGGCTGCCGGGTGCAAAGTCATAACTCAGGAGCCCGATTAGGTCGGGTGCGATTGCGCCCCAGAAGGCTCGGTCTGGAACATACTCGGCAAAGGGTACCGGCTTCGTTTTGTCGTACCAATCGGTCATTCCCTTCTTTGGTAACCACAAAACGGAGGTGTTGTAGAGCTTGTCTCGCTGGGTTACCGTCCCGAAAATAAGCGGACGATTGATTCTGTTGACCAGGTTTTCGAGTTCACGAAAGTTGTTTGGGTTGCCAAAAAGGTCTAGGTCGACTGCGTTCTCGGGCCAAACCAAAACATCAAAACGTTGACCGGTTTCAAGTAACTGATTGGTTGCCCTGATGTGGTTCATAAATATGCGTCCGCTTTCGCGGTTGCTAAAAAGGCCGGCATTCGCGTTTCCTTGTGCAGAGGCGATTTTCAGGTTGCCATCTTCGGCTTTCGCGCTCAGCGGCAAAGTCATGGGAAGCACAGTCAGCCCAATAAGCGAGGCAGACGCAAGCAACCCGTTACGGAGGCTTGGCTTGATGATCAAAAGTTCAATTCCGAGGACGACTGCGAAGACGATGAAGAAGTCGGCAAGTGGCATACCACCGAGCCAGACGAGCCTTGAAATCGAGGTTTCGGTTTGCGACGAAACCAGTCTCGCCCAAGGGAATCCACCATACGGATAGTTGCCCGAAAACCATTCCCTGGCCACCCAGAATATTGCTGAGACCGCTGCCGAAATAATGGCGAGACCAACGCCGCTGAAGTGCCTGGCTAGTTTCGTCACCAGTGCGCTACTCGAGGCAAAAAAGGAGGCAAAGATGATCGCCTGCAACAGCGACAAAGCTATTAGTGGCTCAGGTCCCAAGTACATCGAAAGCCAAAATGTTTGGCTCGCAAAGAAAGTGAAACCGGCAATCAGGCCAACGGTAACGGAACGCCAAAACCTGAGACCGCGCGCGGAGACGTATATCAGGCCAACCATGAGGAACATTAATGGCCAGATGCCGAGCCGAGGGAAAACCAAATAGGCCAGGCTGCCGCCGACCAGCGCTGCAATTAGCCGCAAAGCGAAGCGCAATTTAGTTGAAGTAGGAGTATGCAACGATGCCACGTTTGACACGGTCGATGGCCTCCCTAGCTGTCGGTGCGATTGGCGAGTCGGTTTGGGCAATTTGTCCCAGAAGGTCAATTATCTGTTTGCACCAGCGTACAAAGTCGCCAACCAAAAGCTCTGTTTCATCGAGCACGCTATCTAGCCTTGCCCCGCTAACCCAACGGTGAATAGCGAACGAAAGTCTGGCGTCGATTTCGTCTGTCTGCCGTATCTTGTGCCGCCGGCCAAGTTCTTCGAGTGAGTCCCATATCTCTTCTGTTGCCTCGAATGCCTCAACAAACTCGCCCTTGGGGAGTTTCGGGTTTCGACCTTCGTCATCGCGCCTGGATTCGTAAACCAATGCCGCAACCATTGCCGCAAGCGAGGCTTCGTCAAGCTTGTTCCAAACGCCAGCGTTCAGGCATTCAGAGACAAGAAGGTCTCGTTCCCCGTAGATCCTGGCAAGTTGACGACCGGTGTCGCGAACAGTGAAATCGTCTTCAACGCGCTCGAGGTAGCCGAGCGTCGCCAGCACCTCGCAAATTCGGTCGAAGGTCTTGGCGACCTGGTTGGTTCGGCTGTCGATCTGGTGAATCAGGTCGTCGGTCTCTCTACGCAACTTGTACCAGCGCTCGCCCCATCTTGCGTGAGCCTCGCGCTCGTGGCAGTTGTGGCAAGGGTGAGCCTTCATTCGGCGTTTCAGGTCGGCGAGGTGACTCTCTTGTTTTGGCTTGCTTTTGTGTTGTCGAATGTCTTTACCGCGGGCTTCGCGAACTCTGGACGGGTTGAGCGATTTCTCAATATCGGAGATTTCGCGCCGAATGGCTGCGTAAGTAGAAAAGTCACCGAGGTGGCATTCCATCGAATGAGCGTAACCAGCGAGTGAAACCTCACGTTCGCGTATGGTTTTGGCTAGCCCAACCACAGATCGGTCGGCCTGAAATTGTGCAAATGACGTCTCTAAAACCGTTCTCGCGCGTTCTCGACCGAAGGCATCAATCAGGTTTACCGCCATGTTGAAGGTTGGGCGAAACGATGAATTCAGCGGATAGGTTCGTTTCGAGGCAAGACCGGCCACTACAGCAGGATCAAGGTTTCCGCTCCACTGAATTACCGAATGACCTTGAGTGTCGATGCCGCGACGCCCGGCTCTACCTGTCAGTTGGGTGTACTCCCCCGCGGTGATCTGAACACGACCTTCGCCGTTGTATTTATCGAGTTTGTCTAGAACGACAGTCCTCGCAGGCATGTTGATGCCGAGCGCCAGGGTTTCGGTGGCAAAAACAACTTTGACTAGCTTGCGTAAAAAGAGCTCCTCGACAGCCTCTTTGAAGGCCGGAAGCATGCCGGCATGGTGGGCTGCCACTCCCCTCTCGAGGGAGTTTCGCCAGTCGAAGTAACCCAAGGTTGCCAAGTCTTCATCGGCTATGTTGTAGCACTTTTCTTCGACCACGCGGCGAATTTCGTCGCGCTCCTCGCTAGTAGTGAGTCGGATGCCAGCCTGGATGCAGCTTCGAACCGCTGTGTCGCAGGCAACGCGCGAGAAAATAAAGAAGATGGCGGGCAGAAGCTCTTCGTCTTCGAGGATATCTATGATTTCGGCCTTGGTGGCCTTTGGTATTCTGGCTTGATTTCTGTCGAGACCCTGATAACCTCGCCGCCCCCTTTGAGGTCGGTAAGCAGGTGCTCGTAGCTTATTTGCGTGCTTCTGCACCAACTCTGGATTAACTCTGGTTCCAGTTGAATCAAAAAGCTCAATCAGGTCATCACCAAACAGCACGTGCTGGTTGAGCGGTACCGGGCGAGTCTCCGAAACGATGATCTCGGTGTCGCCGCGCACCTCGTCTAGCCAGGCGCCAAACTCTTCTGCATTAGAAACCGTTGCGCTCAACGAAACGATTCTCACGTCGTTTGGGAGGTGCAAAATGACTTCTTCCCAGACTGCTCCCCTGAAGCGGTCGGCAAGGTAGTGCACTTCGTCCATGATCACGAAATTCAAGTTGATCAGCGAATCGCTGTTCGCGTAGATCATGTTCCTCAAGACTTCGGTAGTCATGACCACGATTTGGGCATCTGCGTTTGTGTTGTTGTCTCCAGTGAGAAGGCCAACTCGTTCTTCACCATAACGGGCTACCAGCTCAGTGTATTTCTGGTTGCTCAGCGCCTTAATTGGGGTCGTATAGAAGACTTTTGTTTCGCTTGCGATGGCCAAGTGGATGGCAAACTCGCCAACGATTGTCTTGCCGGCACCGGTTGGAGCAGCGACAAGCACACCCTTACCGCTTTCGAGGGCGATGCAAGCCTTCTCTTGAAATGGGTCTAGCGGAAAATCGACGATCTTCGTGAACTTCGTATACTCCGGCGTTGCCGCCTTGACCTTGGAGCGTTTGTAGCGCTCCGCCGGTGAAAGTTCCTCGGTCATAGCTCTTCTAGCGGTCGGATTTCGTCGAGATTTTCGGCAACCTTGACTTTGCGCCTATCGCGGGTTAGGGCAATCGCCATCGCGATGAAGTAAAAAATGATTAGCGGAATGGCAACGAGCAGCATGGACATCGGGTCAGACACTGGCGTAGCGAGAGCGGCGATGACTACAGAGGCAAAGATTGCAATTCGCCAAGATTTTCGAATGCCAGCACCGCTCACCACACCGAGAAAGTTTAGAAAAACCAGGATGACCGGCAAAACGAATGCAATGCCAAAAACCAGCAGAAGACGCAGAGTGAACAAGATGTATTCGTTTGCGCTAAGGAACGAAGCAGCATTGGTTGGGGTGAAAGACAGCATGCTGATGACGAAAGTTGGCATCGCGTACCAAGCCACCGCGCAGCCGCCCAAGAATAGCGGCGAGGCGGTTAGTAAAAAGCCGAGTGTGTATCGGCGTTCACGCTTCTTGAGTGCAGGCGAAACGAACCGCCAGAGGTGATACAGCCAGAAGGGGCTAGCGAAAATGACGCCCAAGAAGATTGCCATCTGAAAACGCAGGTCGAAGGCTCCAACCACAGTGCCAAAGTTGACGCTCACGTTGTACTTAGGGTTTGCGTCTAGTGTTTTTAGTGGTCGAATCAGCTGGCTGTAGACAAAGTCGAACATGAACCAACCTGCGGCCGAGCCGATCAGGATGTAGAGCGACGACCAGTAGAGTCTGGTGCGGAGTTCTCGGAGATGACCACCGAGACCCATTTTCTTCTCGGGGTTTTTAACCCTTGCCACTATTTGGCGTCAGGGTTTGATTCCTTGTCGGCACCCTTTTTGTCAGCCGAGCGCTCGTCGCCGAGGGTTTTCATCTCTTTGCGGAAGATTCGCATCGACTCACCGAGGCTCTTTGCCATGCCTGGGAGTTTTGGGGCACCCCAAAGCAGAACGACCACCAAAACGATTACGATGATGTGCCAACCCTCTAGGCCTCTAGCGAACATCTTTGAACCTTCCTTCGAGTTTGATGTTTTTAACTCTTGAGACAAGACTACGCGCTCGAACTTCTTTGCGTTTGCGTCGGCGGTCTATCAGTGCGTCTCGCTCGGCCTGCAGCAATTCTGGAGAGTCCGCGAGATTGCTTTCAGGGTGTTCGAGCACCACTTCAAGCGATGCTGCTTCGTTCAACCCCTCAATCAGCGGCATGAGCTTTGCAAAGCTTTTCGCTAGCTTCGCGGCTGGCCTCCCCATCGAGGAAAGTATGTAACCCCAGACACCCAAGGCAGATAATGCGAGACCGCCCCATATGAGCCACCAAATCCAGCCAGCCACTTGTTACTCTGCACTTTCTTCGGTAACCGATATCGGTTTACGCCCCAGCGCGACCAATGCATAATCTCGCACAATGTTTCGCGCGAGTTCCGGCTCAATAACCTTGGCCGCTCCCCCGTATTTGGCAATCAATTTACCGAGATGTTCAAGGCGACCTACCTTGATTGTGACTCGAAGAACTCCATCGACTATGCGCTTTGGTTCATGCAATACCGCGAACTGACTCACCAAGGAATACGCTTCCGGCGTTACCTCTACGGTTACGTCGTGATCGAATTCACCTGGGTTGTAAGCAAGGTCAGAAAGCTCGTCAATGTTGGCAAACATCTCGTCTGCCTCTTTAGAGATTGCTCCTGGCAAGATTTCGATCTTCGACATTCTGTCGATTCTGAAATTTCGTTGGTCGCCCGTTTTCACACACCAAGAGCGCACCGAAAGGTTACCGTCGCTCTCAATCAGTTTGACCGGATCGATTTCACGAGTGGACTGCTCACCCGCGCGGTTGATGTATTCCATGCGCACACGGCGCTTCGAATTGATTGCTTCGAGAATCTGTGCACGCGATGCGTCAAGCGTCCCCGGTTTGATGTCGATTACCGGCGTAGCCGATTGCCCTTCGAGTTTGCTGAAGATCTCTTGAAGTTTTGCGATGTCCGCATCGTTTGCGTAGGTCGGCAGGCTTTTCAGGTGAATCAAGCCCACAGCAAGGGCTGCTGCTTGCGCCTGGCTTATGCGTGGTGCACCAGGGGTGTCCACGGTCGTTGAAAACTCGACAAAATCTTCTTTGTCCAATTGGTCCGGATCAACCCAGAAAGGGTAGGTGTCGATTCCGTTTGGCGGAAAATACCCTCCGTTGTTGATCAAGTGGAGCGTGTCTTTGATTTGCTTATTGGTCGCCTTAAAGACTTGCTCGAGTTCGGCAACTTCGCAGTGCGGGTGCTCTAAAAGGTAGCCGATTAGGCCGAGCATTAGGTTGTAGCGGTCGTCTGCACCGAGGCTGTTGACAAATTTAGGCATGATCGCTCGCCACCTTTTCTAGGCCGAGACGAATGGCGTTCTGAAGTTCGCTGGGTTCGAGGATTTCGATGTCCGGGCCTAGTTCACGGAGCTCTTCGGCCAAGAGGTGAAGGTCCATGAAATGAAAACTGTGTTCGACCTGACCAGAGCCTGTCAGATCAAAATGCACCCAGGCAGGTGAACCTTCGAGCACTCGAATTGTTGCCACCTGACTACGAATATGAGCGTCGAGTGATTCCTTGGCGTCTTGGAGTTGTGATGAGCTCGGTGCCTCGAAGCGTTCATCGATTACTGAAACTCTCGAAGTTATTCGCTTCAAGAGAAAGTTTCTAACCTCTTGGCGATCCACATCGAAGCAAATGAGAATCCACTGGTTGAAGTCCTGGTAGATCTGCCACGGCTGTGCGGTACGGGTTTCAGATTCGTTTTGGCCCGGTTTGCGGTAGCTGAAACACACGACATTTTTGTTTTCAATCGCTGCGGTTAGAGGCAAAAAGCTCGGCTGATGGGTGCGCAGTTTTGGTGCGATTGAGGTTAGGTCAACGATGCCATCTGCTGGCCCGAGGGCTCGAATACGGCTCATAGACCGGTTTGTGCTAGTACCGAGGGCTGCACGCGACCAAACCTGGTTTGCGAGCTCCAAGAGTTGAAGTTGACGAGCCGTGAAGGTTAAACCTTTAGGCCAGGCGAATCGGTCATTGGCGATTCGGTAGCGAGATTCGGTGTTGTCGCCGCCCTCTGCCTCAAGGATTAGCGGTACACCGCTCTCTTTGAGGATGGCTTTGTCTCGGTCAAAAAGCTTCTCTAAGGCGTCGAGAGATTTACCGGCTGCTTCGGCCGCATCTCGAGCGTTGCGGTAATCCCGAACCGCACCGTAGACCTCGTCTTTTTTGAGTCCTCGGCTACCACTCTGCAACAGAGCAAGCGTGAGACTCAGAAGACGTTCCGACTTGTCTTCTGGGTCGCGCTGAAACTCTGCTTCTGGCATGAGCTACTTGGTTACACCCAGGATGTCTACGACGAAGATAAGTGTCGAGTTGGCAGGGATGTTCTGGAGTTCCTGCTGCTTGTAGCCAAGTGAAGGTGGAATCACAAGCATGACCTGTGAACCGACGGTCTGGCCGTCCAAGCCCTTGATCATTCCATCGATTAGTGAACCAGTGGCGAGGTCAAACTGGACCGGGCGCTTGTTATCCCATGACGAGTCGAACTTAACGTGAGTGTTCCAGACCCAGCCTGCGTAGTGAATCATGACCTTCTGGCCGCGGTCTGCTGCTACCTTTTCACCCCAACCCTTAACCAGCGTTACGGTCTTGAGTTCGGTTGGTGCAGAACCCGTTGCAAACTGCAGTGTTGGCTGGCCATTGGTCGCGCGGATAACCGTAGGAAGGCCGTTTTCGTTGTTCTTCTCATCGCCGACCGCGTGAGGCAGAAATACCTTCTTGATGTCGAAGACAATTACGCCTGAACTTTGAACCTTTTCGCCGGCGCTCATGATAGAGCTAGGAATCAACAAGGCAACGCGAGAACCTTCACGGACTCCGCCGAAAGCCTTGCAGAGGTTGCTGCCAGCGTCGAGGAACTGTGACTGGGTGTCTGTGCCGTCGAACTTTGAGTTGCCTGAAACCTTGCCGGTTGCGCCTGCGGCCTGAGCAAATTCAAAGCTGATGAACTGTCCACCGGTGATCTTTGGTCCAGTACCTGCGGTGATGACCTTGGTTTCAATCGACTTGGAGTCGATGCCGATTGGGAAGTTGAGTGTCGGGACCTTCGAAGTTGCGGACTTCGAGGTGGTCACCTGGGCAACATTTTTGCCCTCTTTAGCGGTGCCACATTCTGCCTTCAATGAGGAGAACATGTCGTTGGCAGTGTGTGGCGCACAAGCGGTGAGGCTGGTGGCAATTACAACTGCGAATACCGCTGCAAGTAGTTTGCGCAAGGTGAAGCTGCTTTCTCTAAAAGTGTTCATAGTTTAGTCTTCCAAGGCCGCGCGAGCGTCGGCTCCGGCCTGTGCGTTGCGCAAGCTTTTGCGAAGCTTCTTTTCGCCAACCTGACGCTCGCCAAGGTGTTCGGGGTTCCAAACGCTGAGGTCTTCATCGCTGAAGTCTCCCTTTACCTTTTTGAACTGAGGCAGCTCCGCGCCAGGTGCGAGCCTGCGAGCGGTAACCAGGAAGCCGGTGTGACCAATCATTCGGTGTTCCGGGCGGACCGCTAGACCCTGCAGGTGCCAATCGCGAACCATCGATTCGAAGGCTTCAGGTTCTGCGTACTGCTTTGACGCACGGAGCGCTTCAACGAATCGAGACATTTGGGTGACTGTTGCGATGTAACCGACAACGAGGCCACCTGGAATCAAGGCATCTGACACTGCGTCGACGCATTCCCATGGCGCCAGCATGTCGAGGATCACGCGGTCGACAGTGCCAGGCTCACATTTTTTAGGTAACTCGACCTGTAGGTCGCCGAGGTGAACGTTCCAGTTCTTCGGAGCCCCACCGTATTGCGCGGCTACGTTTGCCTGCGCAATCGCGGCGAATTCTTCGCGGCGCTCAAAGGAGTTAAGTGTTCCGTTTTCACCTAGGACGCGAAGCAGATACATGCTGAGTGCACCTGAACCGACGCCCGCCTCGACAACATTGGCGCCTGGGAATATGTCGCCCTGAACCAGAATCTGAGCCGAATCCTTGGGGTAGATGATTGCTGCTCCCCTAGGCATGCTCAAAACAAAGTCGGTCATGAGCGGTCTGAGTGCTAGGTACTCGACACCGTTTTGGTTTTGCACGATTGAGCCTTCGGGTTGGCCGATGATCGAATCGTGCTTGAGGTCTCCTCGGTGGGTGCCAAAAGCGGCTCCGGCCACAAGAGTTATGGTGTTCAAGCGTCCCTTTGGGCCGGTTAGTTGAACCACGTCACCCGCTCTGAATGGGCCTGTGGGTTGTTGCTTCTTACGCATGGTTGCCTATCTGAAGAGCTGTTTCAGGTCTTTTAGTCGTTTGCCTTCGAGGGTTTCCCAAAGAATTCGGTCTGGGTGGGCTGGTATCCGCATCACATTTGGGATCCCAACAGCTTTGGTGCCGGCCGCCTCAGCCGAAAGAATCCCAGAAATCGAGTCTTCGAAGGCGACACAGTCTTTGGGGTCTACCCCAAGCAGAGCGGCTGCCTTCAAATAAGGTTCGGCATGCGGTTTTCCGTGAATCACGTCATCGCCGGCGACAACAATATCGAATGCATGAAAAGGTATTGCTTCGACAACCTGGAGCGCCATACGGCGCAAGGACATGGTTACCAAAGCCGTCTTTACTCCTCGCTTTCGCAGTTCGCGAAGCAATTCTTGCGCGCCTGGGCGCCACGGAATTTCGCGACTTAGCTGGGCGGTTACCGAGTCTGTCAGCTCATTGATTACCGCGTCGGTGTCGAGTTCTACACCAAAGCGCTCCCCCATTAGTCGGGTCGAATCTTTGAGCGCCATGCCTACGAGAGATTTGCCGTCTTCTTCTGTCCACTCCGCGCCGTGACGCTTTGCGAGCTCGATCTCGGACTTCATCCAATAAGGCTCTGAGTCAACGAGTGTGCCATCGAGGTCCCATAGGACCGCTCTCGGAAGGCGCCTGACAAACATGGCTCTGAGTCTACCCGCGACTCGCTTAGAGTTTATTGAGGAACGTTGGGAGGATCAGTGACTAAACCGCTACAGGGTCGCACCTTAATCGTCGCCTTTGAAGGCTGGAGCGATGCCCGCGATGCCGCCACGCTCGCCGTCCGTTTTCTTTCTGAGTCTTTCGATGCCGAACAGGTAGTGACCGTCGAATCCGAAGACTATTTCGACTTTCAGTTCAATCGTCCAGTTGTCATGCTCGACGAAGATGGTGACAGAAACCTAAGCTGGCCAACGGTTGAACTTTGGGCGCCCAGCGGAGATTCTGACCTTCCGGGCGCAGACCGGCTCTACTTTTTGGTTGGTGCCGAGCCGAGCCGCCGTTGGAAGTCTTTCGTAGCCGAAATCTCTGACCTCGTGGTCGACTACGAGATTGACGCCGTCGTGTTCTTAGGTGCTTTTGTTGCCGACGCCCCGCACACTCGCCCGATCCAGGTGAACGCTACCTCGCAAAACGACTTGATTCAGCAAGAGTTTTCGGTTGAGGCGTCCACATACCAAGGGCCGGTTGGAATTATTTCTGTCCTCGGCATCGAACTTGAGCGGATCGGGGTCCCGACTATGGCCATTTGGGCAGCGGTTCCGGCATATGTTCACGTTGGCCCATCGCCGAAGGCCACGCTCGCTCTGGTAGCCGAAGTTGAGCGCTTCACCGGCATAACCGTTGACCACGGCGAACTTACCGATGAGGCCTTCAAGTGGGAGCGAAACATCGACGAGATGGTTGAGGGCGATGAAGAGCTTGTCGGTTACATCGAGCAACTTGAAGAGGCGCGAGATTCAGAAGGTCTCGAGAACACCAGCGGTGATGCCCTCGCGCTCGAATTTGAGCGTTACCTGCGTCAGAAAGACGACGGAGCCCAGTAGCTCACCGCGAGAATCAGCACGCCAACTGCAATGCGCCAAATCACAAACGGCAAAAACGAGCCCTTGTTTAGGTATTTGAGTAAACCGGCGATGACGGCAAAACCGACAACGAAAGAAACTACGGTAGCCACTCCCGTGCCAAGCAGAAGGCTCGATGGAAGATCCTTGTAGGTTTTGGCGAATTCGTAAAGCCCACTAGCCAACACGGCAGGGACTGCAAGCAAGAAGCTGTATCGTGCCGCCGCCTTGCGGGTAAAGCCCATGAACAGACCAGCCGAGATTGTTCCGCCAGAACGAGAAACCCCCGGAATTACGGCTAACATCTGACCAATTCCAAAAATGATCGCCGACTTGGTGGTCAGCTTCTCTATTGGCTTGTTCTTTGCGCCTCTTCGATCAGAAACCAGCAAAACGATTCCGAAGATGATTAGCATGAATGCTGCAAGTTGAAGGCTCCGGAGTTGGTTCTCAATCAGGTCCTTGAGAGCCAATCCAGCGACAACCACCGGAATGCTGCCGATGATTACAAACCAGCCAAGTTTTGCGTCCTGGTTTGGGGTTTTGGTGAATCCAGTCGAGAACCATGCTTTGAGGATGCGCCAAATATCTTTAGCGAAGTAGATCAGGACAGCGAGCTCGGTACCGAGTTGAATGGTCGCGATGAAGGCGGTCAACTGTGGTTTGGTCAAGTCGATGTGCATGATGCTCGTAGCGAGTTGCAGGTGAGCACTCGACGAAATCGGCAAGAACTCAGTTAAGCCCTGAACTAGGCCTAGAACGAGGGCCGTGATGAAGGTCATTCTTCGTCCGCCTGCACGAAAGGCAAGAATTCGCTAAACGATTCGTCTAGCGCCTCCTCATATTCGAGAAACGCGTCTTCTAGGCGTTCGTAGGCTGCCGATACCGCTGGGTCATCCTCGCCTCGCCGGCTACTGACCGCCTCGAGGTGTCGCTCGAGCGCGCCGATGAACTGCTGCAGTGCAAACCTAGAATCTTTAGCCATGTAGTCAACCTATAACGCTTGGGGTCACTTGCCTAGCATTGGCAGGGCGGTTCTGTTTAGTGGTAGCATCTTCTCTTGTTGCCGATGTCGAAAGACATCTAACACCTGTCCGGGTGGCGGAATGGCAGACGCGCTAGCTTGAGGTGCTAGTCCTCGCAAGGGGGTAGGGGTTCAAGTCCCCTTTCGGACACGTTCGCTTGAGACAGCAAACAAAGTGAGGCCCTGTTCTTTTGAATGGGGTCTTAGCTTTTAAGCCTCCCCCGCAACCCGAACCTCTATGTGTTCAGTTGCCTGGATCATTCTTTTCAGCGTCGCCTTTGGGCCTGCCAATAGCAAATGCTCCAAATTTCTCCTGACGCCAGGTTCACCAACAAGAGCCCCAGTTCGGTTGTAGATGCCGATCTGTGAGCCTATGTAACGCTTGAATTCATAGTCGAGGACCTCAACGTGCCCACGGTGGCGGCACAACTCAATAAGCTCTTCTCTCCCCAGCCAGGACTCGTTGTTGTAACTAAGCACGATGGTCTCGGCGTTGACATCGCCAAGTAGTTTGGCAATCGCTGCCGGCATTGTCTTTCGCGAATTGAAGTCGCTTCGGTGCGTGTCGCCCCGCACATCCGTTCGCTTATTTGCCACACCATAGGTTTCTGGTTTATCCCAGCGCACTAGAGACTCCCAGACGTGGTAATTGCCAAAGTATCGGTGCTGGTTATACGGCGGGTCTAGATAGGCGATGTCTACAGCTGGAAGTGCAGCAGTCAGTTGCAATGCATCACCCAAGAACGCGTCGCCATGGCCATCGATTAGTCCAGGGTCCTTGAGCTCGAGAGGCTTAGCGCTTCGCCAAGACCAATTCTTGAGGTAAGCCATCTGCACTCCAGTTGTGCTGTCAACCCGGTCGGCTGCCAGAATAAGCGAAGTCAAGAGAGGTGCCTCTAACCAACTGCCGGCATAGTCTGACGCGATTATTTCACGCATAGCATCAACGCGCTCGCCGTTGAAGGGCTGAATGTAGCGAGCGTCAATGCAGAAGGACTGGGTGAAGTAACCCGCCTCCCCCGGCAAAGATTCGAGGTGAGCGAGCGCATCGGTTAGTTCTCGTTGGTTCACCGTCGTGGCGTCCAAGCTAATCCAGGTGTCGGCAAAGACTTTTGAATATGTCGCAGAGTCAAGCGCGGTTACCGTTTTACCCGAACGCTTCATCACTTGAGCAACTCGAGTGGTACCTGTAAACAGGTCGAGCGCAGTGGTCGCGCCGCTAGCCTCGACGAGCGCGCCTAGTAGCGGCACAAGTGTGCGCTTCGAGCCGAGGTACTTAATCACGAGAACAATCTTGACCCATCGCACTCCTAGACTTGAACCAATGAACGAGAACCTTGGGGCGGCCGCGCTTTACGCGCTTGACTACGCCAAAGAAGCCCTAGAAGGCAAGGCGCTCGCCGTTTTGACCGGCGCAGGTATCTCAACAGACTCCGGAATCCCCGATTATCGAGGTCAGGGCAAGGTTGCCAGGCACCCGATGACTTTCGATAACTTCATGGGTTCGCCTGAGGCGAGAATTCGTTACTGGGCTAGATCGTTCGTTGGCTGGAGCCGAATCTCAGACGCCGAACCAAACGCAGGGCACCTTGCGCTCGCCGAGGCCGAAAAGCTTGGACGCATCGAGCTTTTGATTACTCAAAACGTAGACCAACTGCATCAGCGCGCGGGTTCGGCAAAGGTGGTCGATCTGCACGGTCGCCTAGACCTCGTAAAGTGCATGGCCTGCGGTTTCACGTTCACACGCGTCGAAATGGACGAACTGCTGCAGAGCCTGAACCCGTTGATCTCGAAAGATCCTGAGATCGAGTTTTCGCCAGACGGCGATGCAGAAATCGAAGCGGTTGCCGGTTTCGTCGTGCCAGGATGCCCTAAGTGCAACGGAGTCTTGAAGCCAGATGTGGTGTTCTTTGGTGAAAACGTGCCAACTGACCGAGTCGAGCGGGCCATGGCAGCCTTGGACAGAGCCGATGCTCTCCTGGTTGTCGGAACATCGCTCGCAGTGAACTCGGGTTTTAGGTTCGCCAGGCAGGCTGCCAAGGCCGAAAAACC
>CANGNZ010000029.1 GCA_947455435.1 Microbacteriaceae bacterium | reverse complement strand
GGCTGGGTTTGTTAGTCGACTCGCTTCAGGGTATGACTAGGACCGAGTAAAGCGATACTGAAGCTACACCCGTAGAAGACCCAAGAACTCAGTTCTGGACGGGGGTTCAATTCCCCCCATCTCCACCATCCCATTAGAAGAAGAGCCTCCGAGAAATCGGGGGCTTTTCTTTTTCTAGAGCAGAGGCCGAATCTCTTTGGCCTTCTTCGCGTATTCGGAGTCGTCATCTTGTCGACCTTGCGAGCGGCCAACCAATATAAGGATCAGGCCCACAATCGCTATTGGCAGCGCAAAAATAAATATGTTGAAAAGGTAGCCAACGTTAAGGACGCTCGAACCGGGTATTTGGCCGATGGCTGAGAAGTTGACCAGGGCGATGATTCCACTGACTCCCAGTAGCAAACCGCCGAAGATTCTTGTTCCACTGCCTTTGTCCATGACTCACCTTTATCGTTCTTCAAACCATTTTCGTGTGCCTTGAAGTAGTGTCAAGCGTTATGAAGAAAATTCCTTTTGCCACAGCAGCAGTCGCGATTGTCGTTTCGCTAAGCGGTTGCGCAAGTGGCCCAAAAAATTACTCAACCGTGGACGAGTTGAAATCGGCGTACGTCCAAGCTGGTGGTTCGTGCTCAAAGGGCACAGTAGTTGACACGTCGGCTATTACCGCAGCCTCGAAAGATCTCACGGGCCTGGCCGGCTACTCTTGCACAAACGACATCGGACTTTTTGTGTTCCCGAGCAAGAAGGCTCGCGACTACTTTGTTGACCTGATTAATGGAGCCGCTTCGGCATCGAAGACGGGCATTCACATGGTTCTTGGTGAGAAGTGGTTGATTGGTGGAGTGACCCTAGACAACAAGAAGTTTGCCTCTGCCTTGGGCGGCAAGGCGAAGTACTAGACCTAGCATTGAGGTAATTCGTTCGAGGGTTACATTGTCAAGAAATCGCAGCATTACCGTTCGCCAGTGGCTTGGCGCTTGGGTCTCTTGCATCCCTGAAGCTGAACTTGGTTTTGGTTACAAAAGACGGCTAACAATATTTGTGGCCAAAGAACTCGGCGACTTTGGCAATCTCGAGCTCGCAACAACGGGAGCGGCAGACGCCTATCGCTTCGTGCAAAGCCTTCAAAAAACCGATCGTGAGCTTGCATACCGCTTCATAAGTTCCGGCCTGCGTGCCGCAAAAAATGTTGGGCTAAACACCCGCTACCCAGGTTTCCCAGCCAAACGTGTGATTGGCAAGGCCTTTTGGGTGGTTGCCAGAGGCATTGTCTCAACCGCGGTGGTTGCCGGTTTGATCACCTCTGGTTTCGCCCTCGATCGAATGGTGCGATTCAAAGAAGACTCTTTGACCGCATATGCAACAGTTTTGAGGCAATCGGGCTTTGGCGTTGTTGTCGCCTTCGCCGAGGACGTCTATTACAACTACATCAACACCCCAAAGGTGGGTGGCCAGCCCACCCAGACTTCGGATTTTGGCTCAGACAGCGGCTTGGGGGAGCAAAGCCAATCCGCGAAGAGTTCAACCGTCGCATTTGTTGATCGCTGGGGGGTTGCCGGTTCTCCGAGCGTTGTGCCGGATCGCCTAATCTCGCCGGTTTCCCCGCAAGTCGGCGAAGGCACTTGGTTGCGAACCAAGATACTGGTGAATGGTTCTCCGGCTATACGAATTGCTCGAATCAGGCCAGACAAAGAGCACACCTCGTATTACGCAACCATCGCGTGGTTTGATTCGAAGCGGCTAGCTTTTCAGCAAGTGCCTGGCACCGATGTTCCCGAGGGTAACTTTGCTCGAGGCAGCGGTGTAGTCCCGGCAGAGTTGAAGCCGTTTTACGTCGCTGGCCTAAACGATGGCTTTCTTATGCGCGACAGCCAGGGTGGTTATGTCTATGGCGACAAAGTTGTTAAGAAGCTGGTGGCCGGTAAGGCCACGTTGGTAACCTACACCGACGGTTCAATCGATGTTTTGAAATGGGGTCGAGACAAGCCAACCAAAGCGATTCAGGCCGCTCGCCAAAACCTCACACTGATGGTCGATGGTGCAAAGAGTCAGGTGCAGGACGAAAGTCAATCTAAGTGGGGTTGGGTCTGGCAAGGCGTTGGTTCGGGTAAGAACCTGGTCTGGCGGAGTGCTCTCGGGGTCAGGGCCGACGGTACAGTCGTTTATTGCATTGGACCAGTGTTGAGCGCCAAGTCGCTCGCAGACATGATGGTTCGCGCCGGAGCCGTTAGGGCGATGCCACTAGACATGAACTCGGCATACGCGAACGGCTTCCTTTATGGTCCATATGCTCCGGGTAAGAGGATTGACCCAAATATTTATCGTGAACCTGACAGATTTTGGGCACCGAGCGAACGTGACTTTGTGGCGATTTTCGCCAAGTCTCCCTAGACCTTCACGCGATCAAAAACGAATGCCGGCATCGATCGCATTACGAATGCGATTAGTGACCAAAGCTTCGGTGCGAAAACCTTACGCTTTCCCTTGGCAAGGCCATTCACGATGATTTTGGCAACCGTGTCAGGTTTAGCGGTGATCCTGGCCATCTGGGTTCCCGGGGAGATCATCGGGGTGGCAACCGGGCCCGGTTTGATGATCATGAAGCGGATCTTCTTCGAATTGAAACGGTTGTTGAGACCCTCAACAAACTTTTCGAGAAACGCCTTGCTTGCGCCATAGACGTAGAGGTCGCCGCGGCCACGTTCACCGGCAACCGATCCAATGATTCCGCAACGACCATAGCCCTGCGCCTCAAAACCGGTTGCGATGCTTTCGGCAAACATGGCGGGTGATGCAGCGTTGATGGCAACCGAATCAAAGATCACCGAAGGCTCTTTCGCATCGGTTTGCCTGGTTAGCGCTCCCTGAGCGATTAGCGCGGTGTCGACAGGCTTATTGAAGACTCTCGTCATCGTGGCCTTAATCTCTTTCGGCGAAGTGAAGTCCATGATGATTTGCTCGGTTTTGGCACCTGTGCGCACTTCGAGGTCGGCAGCAACTGCAGCAAGTTTCTTGGTGTCTTTGGCCACGAGCACAAACTCGACTTCTTTGCTGCCCCAAAGTCTCGCCGTGTGCTCGGCGATCATTGATGTTGCTCCGATAATCAGGATGCGGGTCATGGTTTCCTCTCGATTACTCGCTCAAAGAAGAGCGAGGTGATTCCTGGGTCTTTATGTTTCAAAAAGGTTTCGCGATTTGGGTAACCGGCTTCGAATGTAGCAGGTGACATGGTTGCGTCCTTGGATGGGTTCATGCGTCCACCGTGTTTGACCACAATCTCTTCAAGTTCTTCGAGCAGGGTCAGCGTCTTTTCACCGTGGTTAGGAAAATCGAGCGCGAGAGTCACGCCCTTCATTCCGAAACTCAGAAGCCCAGGTAGGTCTCGCTCGCCGGTAGTTTTGAGGACTGCGAGTAGCGAACCCGCTTTGGCCTTGCGTATGAGTTTCAGTAGCTCGCTGAGGGCGACTTTGGCTGCCGTCTCTGGTAATACGCACTGGTGTTGAAAGAAGCCCTTCGGGCCATAGGCGCGGTTCCAATGCCGTATGCCATCAAGTGGGTAAAAGAAAGGCTCAAAAGGGATCGTTTTCTTGCCTTTGGTCAAAACTCCGAGTAGTAGGTAGGCGTTATTAAGCAGGCCCAAGGTGACTCGATTTATCAGGCTAACGGGTGGGGTAAAAGGAAAGTTTTTCGGGCGGTTCGGTTTCAAAGGTTTCGTTGAAGAGCTGTGGTTGCCTCTTGTGAAGACTCCGTGCCCGCTCTTTGAGGTGCAGTCGAACCAGGCGACGCTGTATTCGAAGGTTTCGCTGTCTTTGCTTAGTTCGAAGAATTCGTCGAGATTTCTAAACGGAATGGTTTCTGAGTCGATCCAAGGGCCGTCGACCTTTTTGAGTTTGATGGTTGCCTCGGTGATTAGTCCGGTGAGACCAAGCCCGCCAATGGTGGCTTCGAATAGTTGCTTGTTCTCGGTTTCGCTGCAATTTCGCTCGGTGCCGTCTGTTCGAGCTAGGGTAAGGCTCAGTACGTGTTCACCGAAAGTTCCAGCGGAGTGGTGGTTTTTGCCGTGGACGTCGTTTGCGATTGCGCCTCCCACCGTTACGAATTGCGTTCCGGGAGTCACCGGCAGCATCCAGCCGCGAGGAGCGAAAAGTCGTTGGATCTCGCCGAGCAAGACACCTGACTCGACGGTAAGGTGACCTGATTTGTGGTCGAATGCTATGAACCGGTCGAGATTTGTTGTGAGCCAAACACTCTGCGAGATGGCTACGTCACCGTAACTTCGGCCTGCTCCATGGCTAAGGGCGGGGCGCTCATTGAGCTGTTTGGTGGCGGTGAATCTTGAGTCGATTGCGCGAGCGTCGACCGAGTAATCGGTCAATCTGCCCCAACTTTGCAAACGCATGTCTTCCTCTCGCTACCCTCAAGCCTAGACAACCTAAACTATGAATAACTCTCGAGGGGAACAAATGGCTGCCTGGCACCTGTTTCGGTTGCTTCGCCCAAAACAGTGGGTGAAGAATTTCTTCGTCTTTGCCCCAATACTTTTTGCAGGCGATTTCGCTAAGCAGACGTCCCTCCTTTCGGCCATCTTGGCGTTCGTTTATTTTTGCCTGGCGGCTTCCTGCGTTTACGTTTTGAACGATCTGACCGACATCGAGGCAGACAAAACGCACCCGTTAAAGTCGAAGACTCGGCCAATAGCCTCGGGCCACGTATCGATTCGTAGCGCGGTAGTGGCCCTGTCGGTTGGTTTTGCCTGTCTCCTAACCGGCCTGTTTGTGATTCCGATGGCCATGTTGCCGATTGGTGGATACATCGCTATCAACGTGGTTTATTCACTCTTTGCGCGCAAAATTCCAGTGTTGGACATTTTCACGATCGCTTTTGGTTTCGTGCTCCGAGTGGTCGCTGGTGCTTTGGCTATCACCCAGCCACTGTCGGCCTGGATGTTCGTAACTACACTTTGCCTCGCGCTCTACTTGGCCGCCATGAAGCGTCGCCATGAGTTGAAAACTCTCGGAGCCAAAAGCCGAAGTTCGCTAGAGTCCTACACAGTTGCGGTTGTTGAACGGTTTGCTGAGATTTCTGCCACCGCCGCGCTCGTTTGTTATGCGATCTTTGTGGTCACTGTCAAAGTCATGCTGGTTTACACGATTCCGATCGTGGCTTTCGGTTTGTTTAGGTACTGGTTTATCGCCGAAAAGTTGAAGTCTGCCGAATCGCCAACCGAGGCAATGCTGCGAGATTGGCAGCTTGTTGCATCGGTAATCTTGTGGGTGGGAGTTTGCGGGGGAGTGCTGCTATTCGCAGGGCACTAGCTGCGCCACACGCTGCGGTGTGACACCGAGTAAGACGGCGATGTCGCGAAGGGTCAGCCCTTCGTCTCTCATGCGAGCAACCACGTTGCGGATCTCGCCCGAAGCCTCTTCTTGGAGCCTCGCGGCTTCTTTCATTTTGTGTTGGGCCGACTCGATGTCGCAGATGATGCCCGGCATGCTTGCGATTACCTTGATGACCAAGTCGCAGTTGTCTTCGGCGCCTTTTTCGATGGCCACCTTTTTTACGAGGTCAACGACCTTATCGAGGCGTTTTGCGCTGGTGTAGAGGTCAAGCTCGGGCACGTCAACGCTCCAGCCTTCGGCTTGACGTTCGCAGTTTGCGACGAGTTCCATGACACCTCCAAAAATAAGTAAAGATGGACTTGACTAACTAAGTAAACCCGTGCTTTACTAAATTCATAGTAAACCCCAAAGTCATTTACATCAAGGAGTAACAATGTTTTATGTTCTAGCAGTCATCGCCTGGGCCCTAACCGTTTTCGTCGGCATGGTCTTCTTCAAGGCTGGCAAGTTCAAGCTAACCGCTTCGATCGAAACCCTAGTTGGCGCAGGCATGACCTGGACCAAGCAGATCCCTAAGGCTCTAGTTCGCCTAATCGCACTACTTGAAGTTGTTGGCGCAATCGGCCTTGTCGTTGCTCAGGCAGCATTCGAAGTTGGCGTGATTGCCAAGGTACACGGCTTCTTGTTCGCTCAGGGCTGGGCAGTTGCCGCAGCTGCCGGCCTAGCACTAACCATGGCCGTTGCACTAGTCATGCACGTAGTTCGCAAAGAGATCAAGTACACCTGGAAGATCAACACTCAGGTTGTTCTCGCCGCCACAGCACTAGCTGTTGTATTGGCTTTCTTGCCAATCAACATCGCCTAGTTTTAGCGACGAATGCCGGCCCTGCCGGCTGCTCTCTTGAGGGTGGCTAGCAGGGCCGGTGCCGTTAACAGAATCAAAACGCTCGTCGTGATCGCTCGGCCGGTATCCCAAAGCAAACCCCCGGTCAGGCTCTCGTATTTGAAGAAGCGAGCAAGGTTCGGCCCGATGCCTGCGCCCGGGCTGTAAGAAATGTCTGTGCCGACGCCTGCCAGAAAAGGCCAGTTCCACATGGTCATTAGCGCTCCGTACGCAAACGAGCCAATGATTGCAAACGACACCAGGAGTGTGAGTTCAAGCCAACGCTTATTCGATTTCGGTAAGAGCCCAGCAACCAAACCGAGCAAGCCAGCTGCCATCATCTGAAACGGTAGCCAAGGCCCAACGCCGCCCATGAGCAGGGCGCTGACAAAAAGCGAGCCAGTGCCAAGTAAGAACCCAAAGCCTGACCCAAAAATATAGGCGCCAACGATGATCAAGAAAAAAGCCGTCTCAATGCCAGAGGTTCCTGCACCGAGGACGCGCACGACTGCGTTAAGCGCAATCAAGACGCCGAGAACCGCAAGCTGTTTTGAATCCAAGTCGCCAGCGGCGAACTCTGCTAGAACCAGCACCAGCATTAGAGGCATCAACACAATAAAGGCGGTCTGCGCGAATCGGTTTTCATCAACCGAAGTGGTTTGAATGATCAGTGGCCAGGCGAACATTGCGAGGCTGGCGATTGCTGTGAATGAGATGACCAGTTTTGAATACAGGCTAGTTTTCACGGTCACCGATCTGTTCGGCGAGAAGGAGTCCTGGTTGGTTTGCAATCTGAGCAATCTGGGTCGGCATCAAACCTGTTGCACCTAGGATTTCTTCGGTTGTTCCTTGGGTGGCAATTTTGCCTTCTTCAAGCACATAGACCCGATTGGCAATCTGGGCGACAAACTCGATGTCATGCGAGGCAACCAAAACCGTTCGGCCATTTTCTTGCATCAAGCGAATAGCGGCAACCAGGTGTCTCTTAGCTTCGTAATCCAAGCCTCTAGTCGGTTCGTCGAGCAAAATCAGCGGGGTTCCCTTCACCAATTGCACGGCGAGCACCAGCGCCAGTTGCTGCCCGGCAGAAAGATCTCTCGGGTGCTGTTTAGGGTCGGTTCGGTTGCTCAACTCCAAGAAAAGTTTCGCGGTTTGCCCCTGCTCAACCTCGTTGAACTTATCTGACTCAGCCAACTCCTCGGCGAGGGTGTTCAAGAACAGCAAGTCGGCGGCGCGTTGGGGAACAAGGGTGGTCTCCGGTCTCGAAATCGTGCCGCCACTGCGCGCTCCGCTGCCCTGAATCGCCCAAAGCATTGTCGATTTCCCCGAACCATTCGCGCCCATCAGAGCCACTACCTCGCCTGCCCGAGCGTTTAGCGAGACCTCAGAAATCGCAACGTTGTTGCCGTACTTGACCGTGAGCTTCTCTACCGCAAGTGTTTGTTTGCCGATGACTTGGTTCGGGCGCTTGCTGAAGGCTAAAGGTGTTGCTATACCGCGCTTTGCCTCTTCAATCGAAAGCGCAAGAGGCTCTAGTTTGAGCCGCTGCGAAAGTTCGACCACCGGTGGTAGCAGGCGGTAATCTTTGAAGGCCTCTCGAGGAGCACTCTTCACAACCGATGAATCCCCGTTGACCACAATTACCGAGTCGATATGTTCTAACACGCGTTCAAGGCGGTGTTCGGCGAGCAATACGGTTATGCCCTGCTCCTTCGCCAGCTTGGCCAGAAGGGCAACCAGCTCGGCGGCAGACGAGGCATCCAGAGCCGAAGTTGGTTCGTCTAAAACGAGCACCCTTTGACCTGCGGCCATCGCCGCCGCAATCGCCACGCGCTGTTGCTGCCCTCCGCTGAGTGAAGCCAGCGGCTGTTCCAGAAGTTGCGCGATGCCAACGAGTTCAGCGTGCCTCGCAATCCTTAGTTCCATCTCTGCCGGGCTGAAACCGAGCTGCTCGAGGCCGTAGGCAAGTTCTTCGCCAACGGTGTCTGCCACAAACGAACCTTCGGGCTGCTGGTTCACATAACCGACGAGTTCGGCGAGCTCGTGAGGTTTGTGACCTGTGACGTCTTTGCCATCGATGAGAATCGTGCCGCTCAGTTCGCCGCCGGTGAAGTGCGGAGCCAAGCCGTTCATCAGTTTCAGAAGCGTTGACTTGCCGCTGCCTGTGGGGCCGCAGACCAGAGCGAATTCGCCCGCATTTAGAGCAAAGGAGGCGCGGCTGATGATTGGCGATTCGGCTCCCTGATAACCGAAGCCGACAGAGCGAAACTTGATCAAAGGATCACCACCAAAACAACTGTTGTCAGTGTGATTCCGATGACACTAAAGTCTTTGATTCCCGGTTTTTGTCGTCGGTATCGGGTGCGTAGATTCCTTGTGCTCGCAATCCTGATCGTCAAAGTTAAAGCGATGATGCCAGAGACCATGAATGCGATGGCGAGCATTTGCGACTGGGTTGCCAACAAAAAGTAGGTCGCGAAAGCGATGAGCAAAATGCCACCCAACGAGAGCGTTCGCGTGGCAATTAGTTGCGTTTTGGTAAGAGAGCCACGTCTACCGAAACCACGAGCGTCCATGCTTGCGGCCAGCCCGAGTGACTGCTCAATCGAGTCTTCTAAGGCGGGAATGACGATGCTGTTGAGCGAAGAGATTCCTTGGCTCCTGCCGCGAAGTGCGCGAGCCTTCCGCACTCTCTGCAAGCTTTCGATCAGTTGCGGGGCAAGGTTGATTGCAACGGTCATCGCAGTCGCTACCTCATAGAGTGCGCCGGGCGTTGACTTCAAGAGTCGTTTCGGATTCGCCAAGGTGTTAGCCATGCCAATCGAGATGATGATTGCCGCAAGTCGGAGCCCGTCGGTTGCTGCCGCTTCGAGGGTCAGCCAGGAAACCTGACCTAGAAGATGCACGCCACCAAGGTTCAATTCGACTAGGGAGAATGCCACCGCTGAATCGGTTGAACCAGAGTTGAAGATGATTCGAAATAGCAACCGGACGCCGACAACGAACGCCCCGAGCCAAAGATAAAAACGCACCGACTTCGACCAAGGAGCATTTTCGCGGCAGGTCAGCATCAGTACGATTGCCGCGAAGATCACCAAAACCTCTGGCAACCAGCTAACTTCAAGGCTCGCGATGGTGGCGAGGCCTAAACCCAAAAACCACCAGGTTGCAGGGTGAAGTGCCGAGGCTCGAAATGGATTCAATGGCATTTGTGTGTCACCGGCTTGGTGCTCGGTTTCGACGTCTCAGGAGACTCGGTGCTTGGCACCCAAAGCCAGGCTTCTGCACTGCCGCATTCACTAAAGTGTGCCGAAGATCCAGTTAGGGCGTATTGCCAAGTAGTTGAACCTGGGTTGGCGATGAAGAAGGCCCAGCTGCCTTCGTCGTAGCGCGGTGTGTCTATGCAGTCCTGTGCTCTGGGTGCGCCGTTGATTTGGCAAACAAAGCCAACCGGGTAGGCACTTGTGCCGCGAACTTCGTTGCCAGTTGCCTTGAAAAGCTTCCAGCTGGTGTCTTTGAACTTTGTTGCGCATCGAGTGCGTGTGGTCTCACCTTCGATTGTTAGCGAAACACCTTCGCCGGTGCACCAACCTGGGGTGAAGCGAACCTTGGTCTTATCTTGCGCCGCGGGTGCGCTGATCAAAGCCCCGATGCCCACGAGGGCAACGAGACCGATCAGCACAACCCGAAGCGAAAGACGCATAGTTACTTTTCGAGCCCAACGTAGTCGAGGCCGATTAGCGGCAGGTAACCCTGAGCAGTCGCGAAGGTGTCACCTTTACCTGAAGACCAAGGTGTCTTGAGCCCGCCATCTTTGACGACCTGCTTTTTCAACCAGGCTTGGAGCTTGGTTACATCTTCTCCGGCGGAGTGCAAGGCCATGGTTGCGTAAGCGGTGCCGTTGACGTCAACGTCGCCCCACGCCTCGTAGTGGTCGGTGTGAAGGTTGGCGTGCAGCCAGGCCTTGGCTACATCGGCAGCCTTTGTGGCATCTGTCGCCACGAAAGCCATCAGTGCAATCGCGGTCGCGTCGGTTGAGCTCGCAGTTGTCGAGCTGCTCAAATCAGAACCCCAGCCGTTGTCTGATCGGCGCGACATTGAAAGAGAAGCCGCCGCCGAGCGAGCCTCCGGTGAGTGCCCCGAAACCTGGAGCGCCAAAGCAGCCCAAGCGGTATCAAAGGTGTTTATCGAAACGTTTGGGTCAAAACCCGGCTTCCAGTAGTCAGCCAACGCCTTAGCTACTTTTTCGCGAAGAGGCTTGTTGTCGTAGTTGACCACATAAGAGACATAGAGCCACTTGGCTGCAATGCCAAGTTTCAGGTTGCCCTTTTCATCTTCAATGTGGTCTGTGGTTGCAAGTGCCCACTTCTCGGCCTTGGTGAGGTCGATCGTCGGTGCCTGTGAAAGCTGTGCGATTGCCTCGAGGGTGAAGCCAAGGTCGGCCTTGCCGGGCGTGAAGCCTTCCAAGTAGGTGCCATCGGCTTGGGTGGTGAACTTGCCTGCCAAGAAGTTGGCGGTTTTTGGTTCGATGGTTTGTTTTGCTGCGCAGCCAGACAGCGCAAGGCTGCCGACTAGTGTGATTGCGATAAGCAATCCAGATTTGGTTCTCATTTGAGACCCTTCGCGTAAGCGCGATCTGGGTTGCGAAGGCGGTAGGCGGGTGCCCACTCGACTCCGACCGTAGACCTCGACGGTTGTTATTTGGAGTCTTCTACTTTCCAATCAGGCATTCCGACTCATGCCTAAGGCATTTACGGTTGCGGGTCAGTGCCGGGTTTACACCGGCTTTCCCTGAATGGTTGGTGAAAGAACAACTTGCGTTGTGTAGTCAGATTAGCAGGAGTGCCGCCTGAGAATTGCTATTGTTTAGGTAATAACTTGATAGCCGTAATAAAACGTTGCGGGAGAGCAGTTTCAGTACTGCACCGAAGGAGCAATCCTCCCCAGAATCTCTCAGGTGATCAAACCGCAGCGAATAGGCAACTCTGAAAAGAAGGTCTCGAGACCTCGCCCAAGGTGAAAACCGCGAATGCGGTGAAGCTCTCAGGCACAGCGACAGAGGGGGAGTTCTCGATTGGCACATTGCCAATCAGATTTGGAGAACTCGTGACCCGCAAGACAGCACTCTACGAAGAACACGCCAAACTTGGCGCGCAGTTCACCGACTTCGGCGGCTGGGAGATGCCTGTTCGCTACACCTCTGATCTGGTTGAGCACCACGCGGTTCGAAACGAAGCAGGCCTTTTCGACATTTCGCATATGGCCGAGTTTTTTGTCGCGGGCTCGGGAGCCGCTGACTTCTTGAACTTCGCGCTCGTTGGCCGCGCTTCTGAGATCGGCAATGGCCGCGCCAAGTACTCGCTCATCTGTGCCGAAGACGGCGGAATCATCGATGACCTGATCGTCTACCGTCTTGCCGACGAAGACTTCCTGGTGATTGCCAATGCTGGTAACCGCGAGAACGTAGCGACCGCTCTTCGCGAGCGCGTTGCAGGCTTCGATGCCGAACTACGCGACGAGAGCGACAACTTCGGTCTTCTCGCCATTCAAGGCCCAAGAGCAGTCGAGATTTTGCAGACTCTGACCACGACCGACCTGAGCGCTTTGAAGTATTACTCGATCGATGCCGGCCGAGTGGGCGATGTCGATGTTTTCTTCGCTCGCACCGGTTACACCGGCGAAGACGGTTTTGAGGTTTTGGTACGTGCCGAACACAGCGCCACCGTTTGGAACGCATTGCTTGCCGCGGGGGAGTCCAAGGGCTTGGTCCCTGCTGGGCTTGCCTGCCGCGACACCCTTCGCCTCGAGGCGGGCATGCCGCTTTACGGGCATGAGCTTGGCCGCGACACCAACCCGTTCGAAGCCGGTTTCGCCCGCGTTGTTCGACTCGACCGCGAAGAAGATTTTGTCGGCCGCAAGGCACTAGAAGCGCTCGCCGAAAAACCTCAATCGCAAAAGCTTGTTGGCCTCGCGGGTGAAGGCAAACGAGCTGCTCGCGCCGAATACCCGATCTTCGTTGAAGAGGCGTTGCTCGGTGAGGTTACCTCCGGTGCGCTTTCACCAACGCTGGGGTACCCGGTTGCGATGGCCTACGTTTCGACTGAGCACGCACAAGTCGGTAGCGTAGTCAGCGTCGATATTCGCGGCACCAGAACAGATTTCACGGTGGTCAATCTGCCGTTCTATAAGCGCACAAAGTAATAGGAGAAAAACGATGAGTGAACTGAAATACACCAAAGAGCACGAGTGGCTAGCCATCGATGGCGACATCGCGACCGTTGGAATTACTGCCTACGCGGCAGAAAAGTTGGGTGACGTGGTTTACGTCGATCTACCAGCAGTCGGTAGCGCAACCACCTACATGAAGATCTGTGGCGAAATCGAGTCAACCAAGTCAGTCGGCGAGCTTTACGCTCCAGTCGATGGCGAGGTCACCGAGATCAATGACGCAGTCGTATCGGCTCCCGAGCTTGTGAACCAGGACGCCTTTGGCGCCGGCTGGCTCGTCAAGATCCGTTTCGCAAACCTTCCTGACCTACTTACTGAAGCCGAATACAAGGCACTGATTGGCGAGGCCTAAAAACTAATGCTCGAATCACACGAGGACTTCAAGAACCGCCACATCGGCCCAACCACCGACCAGCAGCAGTCGATGCTGTCGTACCTCGGGTATGACTCAATCGAAGAGTTGATGTCTGCGGCTGTGCCAAAGGTCATTCGCTTCGAAGGTGCCGGCTCGCTGCCAGACCCGATTAGCGAAGCCGAGGCGTTGAAGGAGCTTCGTGCGATTGCGAATCGCAACCGAGTCACGTCTTCGATGATCGGTCTCGGCTACTACGGCACTCACACTCCAGGTGTAATCAAGCGCAATGTTCTAGAGAACCCTTCGTGGTATACCGCTTATACGCCATACCAGCCAGAAATTTCGCAGGGCCGACTTGAGGCGCTGCTCAACTTTCAGACCATGGTCAATGACCTAACTGGCATGAAGACTGCGAACGCTTCGATGCTCGATGAGGGCACCGCAGCGGTTGAAGCAATGATGATTGCTCGACGTGCATCGAAGGTTTCGTCGAATGTTTTCTTTGTAGACGCCGACACTCTGCCACAGACCAAGGCCCTTCTCGAGCACCGTGCAGAGCCACTCGATATCGCAATCGAGTACTTCGACGCAACTACCACCCCCCAGGGTGAATACTTCGGCACGCTGGTTCAATACCCGGGTGCCACCGGACGCATCGTCGACATCAAGCCGATCATTGACTCTGCCCACTCGGTCGGCGCCCTTGCGATTGCCTCTGCCGACCTTCTCGCTCTGACAATGATCGTTGCTCCCGGTGATCTTGGTGCAGATATAGTGGTTGGCACGAGCCAGCGCTTCGGTGTGCCGATGGGCTTTGGTGGCCCACACGCCGGTTACCTTGCCGTTCGCGCGGATCTCGAGCGTTCGATGCCAGGGCGCCTTGTCGGTGTATCGGTTGACGTCGAGGGCGCCCCGGCCTACCGCTTAACTCTTCAAACTCGCGAGCAGCACATTCGCCGCGAGCGCGCGACCTCAAACATCTGCACCGCACAGGTCTTGCTCGCGGTTATGGCCGGCATGTATGCGGTGTACCACGGACCTATGGGGCTTCGCGCTATCGCAGCCAGCGTTCACCGCAAGGCAGTTGCTCTATCAACGACCCTGCGTGCGGCTGGTCTCGCAGTGAGTGACAACACGTTCTTCGACACCTTCCGGGTTTCGGGTGTAGATGCGTCCGCGATTTTCGATCGTGCTCGCCTTCACGGCATCACGGTTCTAAAGGTCAACGACTCGACCATTGGTTTGAGCATCGACGAAACCACCACCGAGGCAGAGTTAAATGCGATCGCCGAAATGATGGGTGCCAAGTTCGTTGAACTAGCCGGGGTGAGCGAGCAACTTGCTGGCTTTGAACGCAAGAGCGACTACCTTACCCACGAGGTTTTCAACTCGCACCACAGCGAAACTTCGATGCTTCGTTACCTCAAGCGTCTTGCCGACTACGACTACGCCCTCGACAGAGGCATGATTCCGCTTGGCTCATGCACCATGAAGCTCAACTCGACAACCGAGAT
>CANGNZ010000028.1 GCA_947455435.1 Microbacteriaceae bacterium | reverse complement strand
GTTGGCACGCAGATCACCGTTATTGCTCAGGGTTGCAACGCGCTAAACGCCAAGCCAACCCCAACGCCAACGCCAACCGTTACAAAGTAGTTCTAGCTAGCGAGCATGTCGTGACGCACGATGATTGCGTCGCGAGCAGGGCCAACGCCAATTGCGCTGATTCGGCAACCACTCAACTCTTCGAGCTTCAAAATGTAGCTCTGCGCGGTTGCCGGTAGTTCTTCGAAGGTGCGGCAGGTGCTGATGTCTTCGCTCCAGCCAGGGAAGTTTTCGTAAATCGGTGTCGCGTGGTGAAAGTCGCTCTGGCTAACCGGAACTTCGTTCACACGCTTGCCGTCAACCTCGTAGGCAACGCAAACCGGGATCTCTTTGAGCCCGGTCAAAACGTCTAACTTGGTGAGCACAAAGTCGGTTAGGCCGTTGATGCGAGCCGAGTAGCGAGCAATCGGTGCGTCATACCAACCACAGCGGCGTGGGCGCCCGGTGGTGGTGCCATATTCGTGGCCGGTCGAGCGAAGGAACTCGCCGTTTTCGTCGAACAGTTCGGTTGGGAACGGGCCTGACCCAACGCGGGTGGTGTAAGCCTTCACGATGCCGATGATTGTCTTGAACTCGCCAGGTCCTACGCCCGATCCGGTCGAAGCGCCGCCAGCGGTTGCGTTCGATGAAGTCACAAACGGGTAGGTTCCGTGGTCAACGTCGAGCATGGTCGCTTGGCCACCCTCAAACAAAACTGTCTTGCCAGCCTCTAGCGCCTGGTGCAGCTCAAGTGCGGTGTCGGCAACCATTGGGCGCAAGCGGTCGGCGAAGCTCAGTAGCTCGGCGACAACAGCGTCGGTCTTGATTGCTGCTCGGTTATAAACCTTGGTGAGCAGGTTGTTCTTGTTGACCAGTGCCGCCTCAACCTTTTGGCGCAGAATGCTTTCGTCGAAGATGTCTTGAATGCGCACGCCAACGCGGTTGATCTTGTCGGCGTAGGTTGGGCCAATGCCGCGACCGGTGGTGCCGATGGCCCGCTTACCCAAGAAGCGCTCGGCAGTTTTGTCTAGCGTCACGTTGTATGAGGTGATCACGTGAGCGTTGGCCGAGACGCGAAGCTTTGAGGTGTCGATGCCGCGTGCGTTGAGCGCATCGATTTCGTGAAACAGAACCTCGAGGTCGATTACGACACCGTTCGAGATCACAGGCACAACGCCTTCGGTCAGAATGCCTGAAGGCAGCAGATGGAGTGCGTACTTTTCGTTGCCGATGACCACGGTGTGGCCGGCGTTGTTGCCACCGTTGAACTTGACCACATAGTCAATGTGTTCTGCGAGTAGGTCTGTCGCCTTACCCTTACCTTCATCGCCCCACTGAGCGCCGACAATAACTACTGCAGGCATGGCTAACTCGTTTCTGAAGTTCGCTTGTTTCGTGCCGAAAGGCACAGAGCCAAGTTTAGTCGGAGGTTGCCTTTAGGCTGAATGCAAAGTTCTTTTGGGGGAGACATTGAAAAAGTATTTGCTCTATGCAGCAGCGGTGGTCATTGGGGTGGCCGCCATCGTTTCGTCGGCAATTGATTCTGGTAGCCGCAACCACACCACCGCGCCATCCGTTTCGGCCAGCACATCAGCATCGGCGAGCGCGTCAACCGAACCAGACCCAACCCTGGTTCCGAGCCCCGATGTCAGCAACGACACCTTATTGCCGGAGCCCGAGCTCTCGATCGACGACCTGGGCGAAGACACCTGCAAAAAGTTTGAGGTTTGCACGTTCATAAACATCACCGCAAAAGCCACCTGCAAGAAAGCAGAAATCTTCATCGACCTCTATGACGACAATGACGAAAATTACGACACCGAGTCGGTGCCGGTTGGCACTATCAAGGCCGGCACGAAAGTTCGCCGTTTAGAAGTTGGCACCGACGACACCGATGCCGCATATGTTGAGCAGAGCGACTTTATTTGTGGCTAACAACTCGACTCTTGCTAGTCTTAAGGCTCCAAAACTTTCTAGGGGGATCTGGTGGACTCTAACGCCATAATCATCGTCTTCGTTTTCTTCGCGCTTGTAATGCTTGCCGCGTGGATCTTGACCGCACACTTCATCGCCAAGGCGGCTCGCATGAAGAACCGCAGCTACGCTTCGTTCTTCGTGCTCTCGTTGCTGATCAGCCCGATCACCACCGGGCTCATCGTGGCCACTCTTCCTTTCAACCAGGACGACCCACGCCACCCACGCAACAAGGGCATGAGCAACAACTCCGCACAGTTCGCTCCACAGACCCAGAGCTTCGACTCCTTCAACTAATGAACTGCCAGATTTGTGGCGACCTCGTTTCGGCGTCGGACACCAGCTGTGGCAACTGCGGTTCAAGCATTGCCGGTGTAACGGGCAACCCTTACACCTCATCAAAACTGTTCACGACCGGCATTTCGGTTGTTGTGGCTGCCTTGGGTGTGATCAGCCTCGCCTTGGGCGGTACGGTCGCGGTCACCGGCGCTGGAGCCGCAGCAAGCTTGATCGCGGGTGCACAGCATAACTTCGGCAACTTTGGTGCTCAAGACGACACCTCATCACTTTTGCCTGACACCGGTTTTTCTAAGCAGGGCGGCACAGACTCTGGCGATGGCACCGACTCGCCGGTTGACCCTTCTGACTCTTCAGGGATTCCCGCAGATCTTGTTGCCCAGGGTTACGTTTTGGGTGACGACAGTGCGTTGGCTTGGCGTTGGGCAACCGAGGGCGAAAAGGCTTCGATGGACTGCACCTCAGATGCTACGACCTGCACCTGGGTTAGTGTTTACGCGATTCAGGCTTGCCCCGCGGTCTTGATCAACGGCCACGTGTCGCTGGATTCGTCCACCGACACCGCCGAAGAGACGATTGTGGCCACCTCTGAGATGAACTCGGCCGACGCCGGTGCGAGCACCGACCTATACCTTGGCGAAGAACGACTAATCGAACTTGACGGCTACGACGACTACACAGACCAGGACACCTGGATGTTTGTCACAAGCATGACCTGCGAATTCAACGGCATCGGCCACGACTAAAACAGGTTTTGCTGCACCCACGCGTGCATGGTGATTGCTGCAGCTGCACTCGCGTTGATTGAGCGAGTTGAGCCGTATTGCGTTATCTCGAGCACGACCTCGGCCGCCTCGATGGCAGGTTCGCTAAGCCCTGGGCCTTCTTGGCCAAATAAGAAGACGCAAGACTCAGGCAACTTGTAGGTTTCGATCTGCTTGCAGCCGGGCACATTATCGATGGCGATGATTGGCATGTTTGCTTCTTTTGCCCAGGCGACGAAGTCTTCGACGGTTGGGTGGTGGCGAACGTGCTGGTAACGGTCGGTGACCATGGCCCCGCGGCGATTCCAGCGGCGATGCCCGATGATATGCACCTCGGCTGCCAAGAAGGCGTTTGCGGTTCGAACGATTGAACCGATGTTTAGGTCGTGCTGCCAGTTTTCGATGGCAACGTGAAACTTGTGGCGGCGCGAGTCGAGCTCGGCGATAATCGCCGACATCTTCCAGTAGCGAAAGTGGTCGAGGACGTTTCGCGTGTCACCGTTTTCGAGAAGCTCGGGGTCGTAAAAGTCTTCGGTAGGCCAGGTGCCCTCCCAGGGGCCAACACCCCAGGTTGTTTGCTCGTGGCTTTCAGTCATTCATCTAGAGTAAACCGCGCTTTGGTAGCCTTTACGCATGACAGATCGCAGTGGAATCACTTCTTGGTTGACCGACATGGATGGCGTGCTTGTGCACGAAGGCCACGCGCTACCTGGCGCGGCTGAGGTTATTGCCAAATGGCAGGCCGAGGGCACCCCGTTTTTGGTGCTGACCAACAACTCGATCTACACCCCCCGCGACCTTTCGGCTCGTTTGCGCTTGGGCGGGCTCGATGTTCCTGAAGATCGCATCTGGACTTCTGCCCTAGCAACCGCGTCGTTTTTGAACAAGCAGAAGCCGGGTGGCACTGCGTTTGTGATTGGCGAGAGCGGAATGACCCACGCGCTGCACGAGGTTGGCTACACCCAGACCGAGGTCAACCCCGACTATGTCGTGCTCGGCGAGACCAGGAACTTCAACTTTGAGACGCTCACCAAGGCGATTCGCCTGATCAACGCTGGCGCACGCTTTATTGCCACCAACCCAGACGCAACCGGCCCATCAGCCGAGGGTGTTTTGCCAGCTACCGGTTCGGTTGCCGCACTCATTACCAAGGCCACCGGCAAGGAGCCTTACATCGTTGGTAAGCCGAACCCGATGATGTTTAGAAGCGCGATGCGCAAGATCGGCGCCCACTCGGAGTCGACCGGCATGATTGGTGACCGCATGGACACCGACGTGGTTGCTGGCATCGAGGCTGGTTTGCACACCGTCCTAGTGCTCACTGGTATTGCCGATGACGCCGAAATTGCCAAGTACCCGTTTAGACCGACAGAGATTCTGCCTTCGATCGCAAACCTTCTCGACTAGAAACGTTTCACGCCTAAATAAAGATTCGGTAACGCTTAGCCGTTTTGCTGTGAAATCGGTTTCACAAACTCTCTTTTTTGCCTAGTATTCGAGTTAGACGTGTGTGCGCGCGTTTTGAGTGACTCCTAGAGTCGGTCGCGCACACGAGAGCGATCAGCCTCCAGGGCCACTTTTCATAACAGACTATGAAAGGCTCAAAATGAAAACCACTTTCCGTCGAAAGGCGCTAGCAGGCTCAACCGCTGTGCTCGCCGCCTTCGCGCTATTCGGTAGCGGAGTTGCTCCAGCTAGCGCTCTGACCGCAGACCCAATTTTCGTAACCTTCGCAGACGGCGACACCGTTGGTGCTCCTGCTGCAACCGGTGCATTCGAAGGTGCCGCCGCTGAAATCAGCGCAAGCACGCACCTGACCGGTAACGCGCTGAAGATCACCAAGTCAGGCCAGCCATGGTCTGGCGTGAACGTTCTGCTACCGCCAGTAACCGCAGCCCACTACGCTGACGCAGCGCTACACACCGTAACCCTTGACTGGTGGTCGAACGACACCGTCAACTCACCTGTCATGTTGAAGATGGAAACCGCTGCACAGCCAAGCTGGCAGGGTGGCCCATGGGTTGCCAAGACCGTTGAGTCACACCCAGGCCTTAACCACCTCAGCTTCGACATGTCAACCGGTACCGGCTGGAACGCCAGCGTCGAATACGACGTCATGGCTATCTTCGGTAACTGGAAGGCAGACGACACCGGTTACACCGGCGCAGACGTAATCACAAACAGCAACCAGGTCTACGAGGTCGACAACATTTCGATCAACGGTGGCACCTCGGCAAACGCTGTTGCAGTAGACGTAGTGCCTGCAGTCGCAACCGCAAAGGTTCTAAGCTTCGAGAGCTCTGACGCAGATGGCGTACTAGCCGTCGGCGGCTGCCCAGGTGCAACTTGGGCCTGTGCATTCGAAGGTGCTGTAACCACCGTCGTTGACGCCCCAGCTGGCGGCAACGGTGGCAAGGCTCTGCAGATCACCAAGGGTGGCCAGCCTTGGGCTGGTGTAAACCTTTACGACGCATCAGGTGCGAACATCAAGATCGCCGGTTCGGTGACCATGAACTTCTTCTCACCAGACACCGTGAAGACCCCAGTTCAGCTTCAGCTAGTTGCAACCGACAACTCAACTGCTAACGCAGCGGTTGAGGTCTCACCAGGTTGGAACCGCCTTAGCTTCGACATGGCAAACGCCCACGGCTACGACGCAGCGAAGACTTACCAGAAGGTTGTTATCTTCCCTGACTTCGTAAACACCGGAGACGCACCTGGCTACACCGGTGCAGTAGCAATCGCACCAGGTGGTCAGAACTACGCAATCGACGACGTGGCATTCAACGGTGGAACCACTCCAGCGCTGCCTGCCCCAGTCACCAAGCCAGCAGTTCGTGTCGCAGCAACCGTTTCGGGCACCGCCAAGGTTGGTAAGACTCTTACCGCCGGCAAGGGTAGCTACACCGGAAGCACCGCAACCTACACCTACAAGTGGTACCGCTGCACCGTAAAGGCAACCGTAGCAACCAAGGCTGCTCCTCTAGCAGCAGCCAAGTGCTCGGTAATCGCTGGTGCAACCACCGCTAGCCACAAGGTTGTAACCGCCGATGTCGGCAAGTACCTACGCGTACTAGTCACCGCTCGCAACAGCGCAGGTTCTGCACTGTCGCTAAGCAAGTCGACAACCGCTAAGGCAACCAAGTAACTCAGCAACAAGAATTGGCCCCCGGCGAAAGCTGGGGGCCAATTACTTTAAGCGAAAGATGTTTAGGCCGACTCGCGAATGACGAGTTCGGTTGGCAGAATGCGAGGCTCAACAGGCTCGTTGCGAAGCTGGGCAATCATGAGCTCTGCTGCTGCCTCACCTAGGGCCACGATGTCTTGGCGCACGCTCGTGAGGCCTGGGCGAGAGGTTTGGGCTACAAGGCTGTCGTCGAAGCCGACTACCGCCACATCGCCTGGCACGGTCAATCCACGCTCTTCGATTGCCGCTATGGCGCCAAGAGCCATCAGGTCATTGCAGGCGAAGACGCCGTCGATGTCTGGTTGCTCGTTGAGGAGGCGGGTCATTTCGCGCTTGCCGCTCTCGTATGAATAATCGCCGTAGGCGGTAAGAGTCTTTGCAGGCACTCTGCCGAGCTCTCGGTAGGCCTGGTGGTAGCCATCAAGGCGCTGGTGGCCCGCAACGGTTTCGATGTCGCCGGCAATGATGGCGACCTTTTTGCAGCCGCGGTTGATCAGGTGCTTGGTGGCTGCGTGGCCGCCACCGAAGTTGTCGGTGTCGACGAAGACGAAGTCTGTTGCTGCGTGGGGGCTGCCGGTGATCACGATTGGTAGACCGGTTTTTGCCAACTTGCGAACGAGTGCGTCTTTGTGAAGCTGGAAGAAGATTGCGCCGTCAACCTCGCCGGTGTTGAGGTAGTGGGCAACCGGGCCGTCTACCGAAGAAACCGAGGTAACCATTAGCAGGGTCTGCAGTTCGTTCTCCATCAGGACGCGGCTGATGCCTGAGGTAACGGTTCCCCAGAACGGGTCTGAGAAGACTGAGAGGTCGTTGTCGATGACAACGGCGATGAGGTTTGTGCGGCCCGATGCGAGGGCCGTTGCAGCGCGGTGTTTTTTGTAGCCCAGGCGTTCTACAACTTCGAGAACCTTGGCGGCGCGCTCTTGATCAACGCGGTCGTCGCCGTTTAGGACGCGTGAAACCGTGGCTTCTGAAACGCCTGCCTCTTTAGCAATTACCGAGTACGTCGGGCGTGGCTTTGGAGTCATCTAAAGCCTCCCGCCCGTTATGACTTGATAAGTGAAGAGAAATCCCCCTGCGTAGCGATTATAGACGCATAGGCCTTCGCTGAATCCTTTGGCGTGCGAACTTGAGTCTCAAAATCGACGTGGACGATGCCGAAACGCTTGGCGTAGCCTTCTGCCCACTCGTAGTTGTCGAGGAACGACCACGCGTAATAAGACTTAACAGGGGCGCCTTCGGCGACCGCGCGACCAAGCGCCTCGATGTGGCTGGTCAGGTATTCGACTCGACGGTTATCAACAACCTCACCGTTTTCGTCAGGGCCTTCTGGGTAGGCTGCGCCGTTTTCGGTGACTGCTAGCTCCTTGATCTCAGGCCAGTCGCGTGCGATTCGCAAAGGTAGATCGTGCAAGCCTTCTGGGGTGATTGGCCAACCCATGTCGGTGTGCGGCGCAGGGGTTTCACCGTTGGACCGCTGCGGGAACGGAAACAAACCGCCTTCGCTCATTGGCTTGTCGGTTGGCTTTGGTAGCCCGACGAATGAGTCCGAGTAGTAGTTGATTCCGACGACATCGGTCTGCACCTTGACGATGTCCATGTCGCCAGGGAGCACGAGCTTTTGCAGTTTGTCGCCGTAGAGGTCGACAAGGTTCTGCGGGTAAGCGCCGTGGACGATGCCATCAAGCCACCAGCGGTTGATGTGCGAGTCGAGCAGACCGCCTAGCTCGGCTAGGTCTGGGTCATTCGGGTCTTCGATGCGGTAGTTGGTCATGTTTAGAGCAATGCCGGTGCGAATGTTGCCGTTGACTGCCTTCATTGCGCGCGAGGCTAGACCGTGCGCTAGCGACGTGTGGTGCGCTGCAGCAATTGCGTGATCAAGGTTTTTCACACCAGGTGCGTGAACGCCGTTCGCGTACCCAAGCCAAGAGAAGCACCATGGTTCGTTGAGGGTTAGCCAGTTCGAGATTCTGTCGCCGTATGCCTCGACCAGTGCGGCGGTGTAATCGCTCAGACGGTAAGCAGTATCGCGGTTAGCCCAGCCGCCTTTGTCTTGTAGCGCTTGTGGGAGATCCCAGTGGTACGCAGTAGCCATCGGCTCAATGCCGTGCTCGAGCATCGAATCGAGTAGTCGGTCGTAGAAGTCAAAACCGCGCTGTTCGCGAACCGAGTCGCCGGTAGGGAAGAAGCGTGGCCAGGCGAACGAGAAGCGGTAGGTCTGAATGCCAAGTTCGGTCATGAGCTTGAAGTCATCGGCGTAGCGGTGGTAGTGGTCGCAGGCTACGCTGCCATTTTCTTGGTTGACTACATTGCCCGGGGTTGCCGCGAAGGTGTCCCAAATTGAGACGCCGCGGCCGTCGAGTTCGGTGCCGCCTTCGATCTGGTAGCTGGCGGTTGCCGCACCCCATCTAAAGTCTTCGGGAAAATTGCTCACCGGGTCTTCTTTCTATAAAAGCCTGCTTGTCGAGGGATTCGGGGCCTGGGCATCGCTGTGCGACGATACCCAAACCCCTCGCCCTTCATCTCGAAAGATTCGACTTTGTGGCTTCGGCTCCCCACGAAAGGCGTGAAACCGATTTCACAAATTCAAGACTAAGGATTGATTTTCGATAAAGACAGCGTGAAACCGCTTTCTTTACCTAATCGTTATCAGTGCTTGAAAACGCGTCCCTGGCCGTTGATTGAGTAGTAGCGGATCCAGTCGACCTTCATGGTTGAGCTCTTGACCGCTGGGTCGGTGTCGCCAGGGAACTCGCCACCCATGGCCAGGTTGAGAATCAAGAAGAACTCTTGGTTGTAGACGTAACGATTACCACGCACATCGGCCGGGGTGACAGTGAAGTAAGGGTGATTGTCGAAGGTGAAAACGATCTTGCTAGGCATCCAATCGATTCCGTAGGTGTGGAAGCCGTTAGATACAGGATTTGGGGCATAGAACGTTGAACCGACGGCGTTACCGCCAGAATAACCAGGCCCGTGCACGGTGCCGTGAACAACGTTTGGCGCCGCGCCAATAGTTTCGACGATGTCCATCTCGCCAGACTCCGGCCAGGTGCCCCCCTTGATTAGCGAGCCACCGAGCATCCAGAAGGCTGGCCAGGTGCCTGTATCGGTTGGCAGCTGCATGCGAGCAACCATGCGGCCGTAACGAAAGCCCAGTAAACCAGCGGTTTTGATGCGCGCGCTGGTGTAAGTGCAACTGAAGCAGTGGTCGAGAATTGGGTCGGTCGGGCCGAGGCGAAGGGCGGTGATCACAAGGTTGCCCTTACCATCTACCTTCACGTTGCGAAGGCTGTTGGTGTAATACTCCTGCTCAGAGTTGCCCCAGCCGTAGCCGTCGGTAAGGTCGTAATCCCAGGTCTTTGGGCTGAGGTGCCCAATTTTTTTGTCGTTGAACTCTTGGCTCCAGAGCAACTTGTACTTGGTGACGGCCGTTGCGGGTGCTATAGCGCCGGCGCCCAGGCAGAGGCTAGCGCTCAGGGCGGCAACCGCGAGGGCTGCAATTCGCTTCGATTTCATGTCACTCCTACTTCGATAATCACACTTTGATAACAAACGGCTTGAAACTCAACTTTGGTGTTGCGGTGAAACCGCTTTCTTAGTTTACTGAGAGTACGTGAAATCGGTTTCACTGGAAGCCACAGTTTGATAACAATCAGACCAGCACTAGGAGAGCATAGATGTCTAAGAAGAAGTTCAACCGAGCAGTTGCTGCCGCAGCTCTCATCGCGACCGTCGGTTCAGGCCTATTACTGGCTACCCCGGCCCGCGCAACCGCAACTCCGGTAACTCTGACCATCTGGACATTCGGTGACGTCATCGAGCCAGCAATGCTTCGCGCATACAAGGTCATTCACCCAGAAGTCACGATCGCCCTAAAGAAGGCCGACCTTGACCCATCGATGACCAACCTCACCACTTCTTGCGCTGCCTACGTGCAGAGCCACCGTGTTGGCAGCCCACCAGACATCGCAGCTGTTGAGGTGTCTTACTCGGGTTACTGGCGCGCCTACCCACAGTGCTTCACCGACCTTCGCACCCTGAACACCTCGTCGGCAAACGCAGCCGCACAGAGCCTGGTTGCCAGCTCGTCAAACATCGCCGCTGGACTAAATGCCACCGACATCAAGCCGAACTACCTACCTTGGCGTTGGGAGCAGGGCGTTGGCTACAACGACAGCGTTCTAGGCTTGCCTACCGACGTTGGCGGCCTTGAGGTTGCCTACCGCTCAGACCTATTCAAGAAGGCCGGCCTACCGACCGACCGCGCAAAGGTAAGCGCCCTTTGGCCAACCTGGGACAAGTTCATTGCCACCGGCAAAAAGTACATGACCAAAGTTTCTGCAGCCGACAAAAAGAAGGGCATCGGGTTCATCGACAACGTTGGCACCATCTACGCTGCCAGCATGAACCAGGGCACCTACAAGTACTACAAGAACAACGGCACCGACGCCGGCCAGCTGCTTTACAAGGTCAAGGGCAAGATGCCTGTTTATGACGCAAAGACCAAGAAGCAGAAGATCGACCCTAAAACCAAGAAGCCGATGTTCACCACCGGTTGGATCCTGAACCCGAACATCACCAAGGCTTGGGATTACACGATCAAGGCAAACGACGCCGGCATCGGCACCCGAATCGGCCAGTACACCTCCGACTGGAACGTCGGCATGACCAAGGGCACCTTCGCCACAATCTTGGCTCCGGCCTGGATGATGGACTACATCAAGGGTCAAGCGCCAACCACCAAGGGCAAGTGGGACATCGCCGACCTACCTGGCGGTGGCGGAAACCAGGGCGGTACCCAGCTAACGATTCCAGCATGGTCAGCAAACAAGCAGGCTGCCTGGGACTTCATGAACTGGTACCTAGCCCCTCAGCAGCAGCTGACCGTGTTCAAGACCTACGGCTTGTTCCCGTCGACCAAGAGCATCTACAACGACCCAGCTCTGGTCAACTACAAGGACCCGTTCTTCAACAACGCACCAGTCGGCAAGATCTACCTGACCGGTATTCAGAAGCTGAAGCCAATCTTCGAAGGCAAGCTAGAGCGCGCAATTGACCAGGCAATCGGTGCTGGTCTTGGCCGTGTAGCGGCCAAGAAACAAACCTCGCTTCAGTCGCAGATCCAGGTTCTGGTTGATCTAGATAAGGCAACCAAATAACCATGGCAGACATCGCCACAAAGGAAAGGAGCCGCCCAAAGGCGGCTCCTTCTCCTTGGAAGCAGAAGCGACCTAAGAAGCCAGGCACAGGCGTTGCTTCACTGAACGGCAAATGGGGTTACCTATTCGTTGCGCCGTTCATCGGCATGTTCTTGATCTTCGGCCTCTTCCCCGTCGCTTACTCAACCAAACTGGCCTTTTACAAGTACGACCCGCTGTCACTTGATCAGGCTTGGAGCTGGGTTGGCCTGCAAAACTTCAAAGACATCCTCGCCGACGAAACCTTCTGGATCTCGCTTGGTAACACCTTCGAAATCTGGGCGCTTTCAACGTTCCCACAGATGATTCTGGCAATCGGTTTCGCAGCCATCCTGCGCAACCGGTTCCTGCGCGGCAAGACCTTCTGGCGCACCATTCTTCTCGTGCCAAACATCACCTCGGTTATCGCCGTAGCAATCATTTTCGGCCAGCTTTTTGGTCGCGACTACGGAATGATCAACTCGGTCATCGGTTTCTTCGGGTTCCCACACATCGATTTCGTGGAGAACTCGTTTGCTTCGCACGTTGCAGTTGCCGCAATGATCACCTGGCGCTGGGTTGGCTACAACTCACTAATCTTCTTGGCGTCCATGTTGGCTATTCCAGACGACCTCTACGAATCGGCATCGCTCGATGGCGCTGGCGCCTGGAAGCAGTTTCGCTACGTAACCCTGCCTGGACTAAGAAACACAATCACCTTCGTGCTGATTGTTGGCACCATCGGTGGTCTGCAGGTTTACGCCGAGCCGCTAACGCTCGCCGGCACCAACGACGGTGGTTCTTCGCACCAGCTGAGCACCCTGACGATGTACCTCTTCAACGAGAGCTTCATCAACATCAGATACGGTCACGGAGCCGCCATCGGTATCTTGATCACGATCATTGTGCTCATCATTTCGCTGATCAACTTCATCGTGACCCGTCGAGTAGCTAGCGAGGACAAGAAATGACAATCGAACCTCGGGTTATTAGACGTCGCAAGCCAAAGTGGCAACGCGTATCGCCTTTCGGCTACGCAATGCTCATTTTTGTAGCACTGCTTTCGGTGTTCCCGTTCTACTGGATGTTCGTTGTTGCCTCGCAGACCACGGCTGCAATCTCGAGCCCAACCCCAGTATTGATTCCGGGTGGTCGCTTCTTCACCGTGATCAAGCACGTCTACGACGTGATTCCGTTCAACGCAGCGTTGCTCAACACCACAATCGTGGGTTTGACCGTTGCGGTGGCGCAGGTGTTCTTCTCGGCTCTAGCCGGTTTTGCTTTCGCAAAGCTGAACTTCCGTGGCAGCAAGTTCATGATTCTGTTTGTTATCGGAACCATGATGCTGCCAAGCCAGCTCGGTATCATCGAGTTGTTCTTACTTGTCTCACAGCTCGGATGGCAAGACAGCCTCCTAGCGCTGATTGTTCCAGCCCTGGTAACAGCTTTCGGTGTGTTCTGGATGCGCCAGGTTGTTGACGCACAGGTGCCGAATGAGCTCCTCGAGGCAGCGAGCATCGACGGTGCTGGCGTGATGAGAATCTACTGGAATATCGTTCTACCGATCATTCGTCAGAGCGGGTTTGTTTTGGGTCTCTTCAGCTTCTTGGCCTCGTGGAACGACTTCCTCTGGCCATCGCTGGTTCTGCAGAGCCCTGGGCACTTCACCGTTCAGGTGGCCGTGCAGCAGCTCAAGGCAAACTACGTGATCGACTACTCTTTGAACCTCGGTGGTGCCTTCATGGCGACCGCACCGTTGCTTCTACTGTTCGTGTTCGTCGGTAGACGCCTAGTCTCGGGTGTTATGGACGGAGCCGTAAAGGGCTAGTTGCTCCAAGCTATAGGCGAAAGCCCACTGTCGAAAGGCGGTGGGCTTTAGTCTTGCTCGCGCACCCAGTATTCGGAGCCGTTAGGGGTTCGATCTAAGAAGCCGCGTTCGATGAGTGCCCGCCTGGCGAACACATGATCGATGAACAACGGCTTTAGCAGTTCGTTTACTTCGCGCTCGGTGTAGCGCATACCCGGTGCAAACTGAGCTTCTGCGCGCTCTAGCTGTATTCGGCGCTTAGCGGAGTTCCTAGAGGTGCGCTCGGGCGCCTCAGGGGCTGTGCCGGCTGGTGCGAACTTGATGTCCATAACGACAACCCTAGTGAGTGATTACTTCACCAACACCATTGATGGTTGAGAAACGAACCCAGTCGATCTTCATCGAGGTTTGGGTTAGACCCGGCGCGACATCTCCGCCGAGGTTGCCTCCCATTGCGAGGTTGAAAATCAGGTAGAACTCGTGGTCGTACTTCCAGTCGTTGTCGTACTTATCTACGACACCGTAGACCTCACCATCGACGTACCAAACTAGCTGATCAGGCAGCCAGTCAACCGCGTAGGTGTGGTAGCCGTTAGACCAGTCACTGGTGAGCGTCGTGGTGTTGCCACGGCCACCGCCTCGCGAAACAGGGCCGTGCGAGTAACCGAGGACGTCGTTCGGTGAGCGACCGATCAGCTCGGTGAAGTCGATCTCGCCGCAAGAAGGCCAAAGCGTTGTCGAGTCATTTGCGCCAAGGGCCCAAAACGCGTTCCAGGTTCCAGCTCCGCCAGCGCCTTTGATGCGCGCTTCGATGCGTCCGTATTTAAAGCCGACCTTGTTCTTGGTTATGTATTTGCTCGAGAACCATGAGCATGGGCCGTAGTAGCACTGCTGGTTTGCGGCGCCGTCGGAGGTAGCTTGAACGACTAGGCTTCCGTTACCGTCAGTGGTTGAAAGGTCGGCTTTGTAATACTCAAGTTCGTTGTTGCCCCATCCGCGATTACGTTCGGCGCTGCCGTCGCCGTTCTGCGCAACCCAGGTGTTCGAATCTGGGGCAGCTCCGGCCGCACCGTTGAATTCGTCAGACCAAACCTGTGCGTAGGTGCGAGTCATTTCGGCTGGTCTAACCTCGGCCGACTTTAGATCTTTCGAAAGGTAACCCCGCGGAGCGATGTAGGTGACCTTGACGCTAACGAGAGCGCCCTTGTCTGAGGTTGCAACGGTGTGGGTGTCTGTGGTTTCGCCTGAGATGTCGAAGCCGTTTCTGAGCCACTGGTACTTGACCTCGGTTGGCGCCGGAAGAACCTTGGTAGGGGGAGTTGCCTTGAACGCTGCCTGCGTGCCATCGGTGTAAGCGATGGTTGGGCTACCGACTATGTAGAGCCTGCCAAGGTTGATCAGGTTTGAAGCCGATATGAGTTTTTTACTCGAAATTGTCGCTGTCTCTTTTGCCTGGAGGGTTCCTGTTGACTGCTTGGGGGTCACCTTATAGGTTGTGCCAGTCGCGCCGGCGATGACCTTGCCGTTGAAATACCAGGCCGTTGCGACTTTGCCTGCGGGGCTGAACTTCGCGTGAACCAATCGGACGGTTGTGCCAACGGTCGCGTAGGAGCTGATGCTCGGCGGCGTGACTACCTTGGGCGCGACAGCCGAACTAGCTGACTGCCCGATCAGTAGAAACGAAACTGCAGCTAAAAGCGCTAGCCCTTTGCGAATCATTGGTTTCCTTTGCAAACGTTCAAGGGTGAGATTCTCGCGAATCCCACCCTTGAACAAATTGGTTTGTTAGCCGATCTTGGTTGCAGTTGACTTGCTCAACGACAGACCAACACCTGCTGGGTTGGTAGCGGTTACTAGGAC
>CANGNZ010000027.1 GCA_947455435.1 Microbacteriaceae bacterium | reverse complement strand
TTCGCACCATGCGAGGGCTTGTCGCCGGTGGAGTTGACCTGATCGGCCCTAGCTCCGAACAATCGAAGTCTTTGGTTGTTCCCGGCATCTTCTTAAGAGGTGTTGCCGACGCCGCAAAACTAAGCGCAGGCAACCCCGCCTACTCAGATTTGACTCCGATGCTCCGCATCACTTCAACATCTAAAAAACAGACCACAGTTACCGCCCAAATACTCGGCGCTAATGCCAAGTCTTTCGGAACAGTGATTCAGCAGGTTGTGGCACCCAACAGCACTCTGGATATTCCTATCACGGGGCTCGAAGACGGCGACTTCGTAGCGTTCATTGATTCGACCGAACCGGTGCGCGCCGCGGTTCGATTCAACAGAACCAATGGCAAGAAAACAGACTTAGCTTGGGCACCTGCCGTTTTGCCGCTCAAAAACAAACTGGTTTTCAACGCCCCAGCCGGCGCTATTTCAAAACTTGCAATCGCCAACCCTGGCAAGGTTTCGGCAACGGTAACTGTTGGTTCGCAAACCGTCACTGTTCCTGCTGCTTCATCGGTCTCTGTGGTCGCCCCAGCCGGCCGAGCGTCCTCAATTAGCTCTACTGTTCCGATCTCAGCTAGCGAGGTCATCGATGTTGGCGGTTTGGTGGCGGTAATCCCCGTGCTCGATTACAAAAATCTAGGCGGGCAACTGAAGGTCTTGGTTCGCTAGTCCTTGAATCTTTCGGGCATTAGATCCCAAGGGTCTTTGCCAAGCAACTCTCCGACGGCAAAAAACACGAACTGCTCCGTGTGAAAACGCTCATCCAATGCATCCGGTCGCCGCAGATGGGTCTGCCGTTGAACAGGTATTCGGTAAATCGTGACTCGCATATTGCGCGTGTCGGCAAACCAGCGAGGCAGCTTGCCATCGATCACATCGGTAGGCGCATCGGCGATTCGCCAGCTCAACCTTGCCAAGTCTTCTGGCCATTCCTCACGCAAAAACTCGCAGGTTTCGGCAACCACGTCGGCAAATGAACCGTACGCGCGTCGACCCAGCCCAGCCAACACAAAGTTGCGCAGCGGGCGGCCGTGCCTCGAACCTCTTGACCTCACCGTTCAATCCTAGTTTTTACCCCAGAAGGTAAGATTTACGGCATGGTCCCTAGCCTGAATGCAATCGTAAAAACCTATGACATCCGAGGTTTAGTTGGCGTCGAACTCACCGAAGACATGGTTGAGGCGGTGGCCGCTGGCTTCGTCGACGAACTTGAACTTGCCGGCCTAGACGTTGTTGTCGGCCACGACATGCGTGACTCGTCGCCAGCCTTCGCTGCAGCCTTTGCTCGTGGTGCGCGTGCTCGCGGTGGCAATGTTGTCTCACTTGGCTTGTGCTCAACCGACCAGTCATATTTTGCCTCCGGCACTTTGCAGGCGGCTTCGGCAATGTTCACGGCTAGCCATAACCCGGCCGCCTACAACGGCATAAAGCTTTCGCGCGCTGGCGCTCGAGGCATTTCGCTCGAAACCGGCCTTGCCGCTATTCGCGACCGTGCCAACGACTACCTGTCAACAGGCATTCGCTCGGTGGCCAACGAAGGCTCGTTTCGCGAGATCGACACTCTTGCCGACTATTCGGCCTACCTTCGCTCCCTGGTGAACCTAAGTGCGATTCGCCCGCTGAAAGTGGTCGTCGACGCGGGTAACGGAATGGGGGGTTTCACGGTGCCTGCCGTGCTGGGAACCAAGGTCGGGCTGCCTGAGTTGCCGCTCGAAATAGTGCCGATGTTTTTTGAACTTGATGGCAACTTTCCAAACCACGAGGCCAATCCGCTAGACCCAAAGAACCTCGTTGATCTTCAAAAGGCCGTCGTTACTCACGGTGCCGACATCGGGTTAGCTTTCGACGGCGATGCCGACCGCTGTTTTGTGATCGATGAGAAAGGTGACGCCGTAACACCTTCGGCGGTTGCAGCGATTGTTGCCGAGCTCGAGGTTGCCCGAGAGAAGCTTGCAAACCCAGGTGCGCCGATCACCGTGCTACATAACCTGCTTACCTCGCGAGCATGCGTCGAGGCAATTGAAGCCTCGGGTGCACGCGCGGTTAGAACCCGAGTCGGTCACTCCCTAATCAAAGACCAGATGGCAGCCGAAAACGCGATCTTCGGTGGCGAACACTCGGCCCATTATTACTTCAGGGCGTTCTGGGGTGCCGACAACGGCATGCTTGCGGCCTTGCACGTGCTTTCGGCACTTGGCGGCCAGCCAAAGCCGCTGAGCGAATTCGCCGCTAAATACGACCCATACTTTGCCAGTGGTGAGATCAACCACCGGGTTTCAGATGCCAAAGCGATTATCGCTTCGGTTGAGGCTGCGTTTGCCGGCCGCGCAACCACGGATCGCCTCGACGGCGTCACCTTCACATCGAACGAAACTGACAACTGGTGGTGGTTCAACCTGCGCACATCTAACACCGAGCCACTGCTCAGATTCAACTGTGAAGCCAAAAACGCCGACACCGTAATTTCGATAACTCGAGAAGTTGAAACCTTTATCAAGTCGTAACATTGACTCATGACCAATAGAGCCTTGCTCGAACACCGTGTAAAAGATCTCGCACTTGCCGAAGCTGGTCGTCACCAGATTCGTTTGGCAGAACACGAGATGCCCGGCCTCATGGCCCTCCGCGAGCAGTTTGCCGCCGAGCAGCCGCTGAAGGGCGCTCGAATCGCCGGCTCACTTCACATGACAGTGCAAACGGCTGTACTCATCGAAACCCTCGTCGACCTGGGCGCTCAAGTCCGGTGGGCATCATGCAACATTTTCTCTACCCAAGATGAAGCTGCGGCTGCCGTAGTTGTTGGCCGTGACGGCACTGTTGACAACCCAACGGGCTCGCCTGTGTTCGCCTGGAAGGGCGAAACCCTTGAAGAGTACTGGTGGTGCACCGATCGCATTTTTGACTGGAGCGATGAAGGCTTTGATGGCCCAAACATGATCCTCGACGATGGCGGCGACGCAACACTTTTGGTTCACAAGGGTCGCGAGTTTGAGCTTGCTGGCTCTGTGCCGCCAACCGGCGTTGACGACTCGCACGAGTACTCGGTAATTCTCGAGTTGCTCCGCGAGAGCCTCAAAAACGACCCGAAACGTTTCACCCGAATCGCCAGCGCAATTCTCGGAGTAACCGAAGAAACCACAACCGGCGTGCACCGACTTTACGAGTTCTTCAAACGCGGCGAATTGTTGTTCCCGGCGATCAACGTGAACGATTCGGTAACCAAGTCAAAGTTCGACAATAAGTACGGCATCCGCCACTCGCTCCCAGATGGCATCAACCGAGCAACCGATGTTTTGATCGGTGGCAAGACCGTTTTCATCGCCGGTTACGGTGACGTTGGCAAGGGCGCCGCCGAAGCCATGGCCGGCCAGGGTGGGCGAGTAATCGTGAGCGAGATCGACCCGATCTGCGCGCTTCAGGCAGCAATGGACGGATACCAGGTTGCCAAGCTCGAGAGCGTAATCGAAACCGTTGATATCTTTGTAACTGCCACCGGAAACGCTGGGATCATTCGCTCAGAGCACCTACTAAAGATGAAGAATCTGGCAATCATTGCCAACATCGGTCACTTCGACGACGAAATCGACATGGCCGGCATCGCCCGAATCGAGGGCGTCCAGCGCATTGAAATCAAACCCCAAGTTCACGAGTGGCGCTTGCCAAACGGTAACTCTGTCCTGATCTTGAGCGAAGGACGACTGATGAACCTCGGCAACGCAACCGGTCATCCTTCGTTTGTGATGAGCAACTCATTCTCGAACCAGGTGCTGGCTCAGATCGAACTTTTCTCGAAGCGTGACCAGTACGAGCTCGGTGTCTTTGTTTTGCCAAAGGCGCTTGACGAACAAGTTGCTCGCTTGCACCTGAAGGCTCTCGGTGTTGAACTCACCGAGCTAACCAACGACCAGGCTCGCTACATTGGCGTCCCGGTTGCCGGGCCATACAAGGTAGATCACTACAGGTACTAGGAGTACTCGATGAAGAAGATCCTCGTTGTCGAAGATGAGCCAGACATCAACGAATCAATCGTTGAATTGCTGGAGGCGGCTGGTTTCGAAGCCGCTGGAGTGCTCGAGGGTGGTCTCGCGCTCACCAAGTTTGCTTCGATGCAGCCAGATCTAGTTTTGCTCGACGTTCAGTTACCCGGGCTCAGTGGGCTGGAGATTGCTCAAAAAATTCGCCAGACTCACGGCACTCCAATCATTATGCTGACCGCCCGCACCGACTCTGAAGACATCGTTAAGGGTCTTGAGGCAGGCGCTGACGACTACGTTCCGAAACCTTTCGACTCACCGGTTTTGATTGCCCGAATTAAGGCCCGACTTCGCGACACTAGGTCAACTGGTGCCGAAGTGATCACACTTGGGCCAATCACAATCGATGTTCCCGGCCACGAGGTGCGCAAAGACGGTGTTCGTCTTCAGCTAACTCCTCTCGAGTTCAACCTCTTGCAGACCCTGGCCGCAAGCCCTGGCGAGGTTTTCAGCCGCGAAGAGTTGTTGGTGAAGGTTTGGGGTTACCAATTCAAGCCAGATGATAAGTTCAAGCCAGACACGCGCCTAGTAAACGTTCACGTCCAGCGCCTTCGTTCAAAAATTGAAGAGGACGCAGACTCTCCCCAGTTCGTGTTGACCGAGCGCGGTATCGGTTACAAGGCTGGAACCAACTAATTGGCCAAGTTTTTTCGGAGGCTGTTCGCCTTTTTTAGCCGCTCGCTGCAGGCTAGATGGGTTGCCGCCACTGTCGTGATGAGTACCATCGCCCTGGTCTCGGTTGGCGGTTTCCTTAGCTATTCGATCGGCGCAGGCCTTTTCGAAACCCGCCAACAGCAGATCATGGCCGAAGCAGCTAGAGCAGTTGTTGAGGTGCAAAATACTTTCACGGCATCGACATCGACAGACACGGCAACACTTCAGGGCCTGATGAACACCGTTGTTCCGAACCTTGAATCAAAAACCTCGAACTCGAGCCGCACCGTTGCTCTCCTACGAAGCCCCGGCCAGGCCAATGGTCAATACCTGCAGTCACCGGTTTCGCTTGGGCTCGACGCCGGAATTGTGCCCGAAGCGCTTCGTGAGCAAGTTCGCTCGCACCTCTCAAAGCTTGTGTACCAATCAGTTTCGCTCACCGTTGGTAACGAAAGTCACCCCGGGCTAATCGTTGGTTCACACATCGAAATTCCTGTCGCCGGTGCTTATGAGCTTTACCTGGTCTACGACTTGGGTTCGGCTCAGCAGACCCTCGACTTTGTGCAGAGCACTTTGGTCTTTGGCGGGGCCATCATGATTCTGCTCATCGGTGCTGTTTCGTTTTATGTGACGGGCAGAATCGTCCGCCCGGTTAGAAAGGCTGCCGAGGTTTCGGCGCAACTTGCTGCTGGGGACCTTGAGCCGCGCCTCGATGTTGCAGGCGAGGATGTCATTGCCGCGCTGGGTAAGTCGTTCAACACCATGGCCGACAGCATGCAGACCAAGATCAATGAGTTGAGCGCGGTTTCGCAGATGCAACAGGTTTTCGTCTCAGATGTGTCTCATGAACTTCGCACGCCGCTGACGACGATAAAGCTGAGCGCCGAATTGCTTCAGGCTCGTCGCGAAGAGCTCGGGCCGGCCGCGATTAGAAACCTAGACAAGCTCACCGCCCAGATCAACCGATTCGAAGATTTGCTCGCAGACTTGCTCGAGATTTCTCGTTTCGACGCCAAATCTGTGGTTGGCGAATTTGAGGTCGAAGACCTAAACGGTGTTGTGGGCATGGCTCTGGCTCACATTCAGCCGCTAGCCGACAGCAAAGGCTCGGTGCTCGAGGTTGAGATTCCGAATGGCCCTGTTGAAGCCGAGTTCGACCCGAGGCGCATCGAGCGAGTGCTGCGCAACCTCCTTTCGAATGCCATCGAGCATGGCGAAGGTAAACCGATTCACATCGAGGTTGGGCAGAGTGAAACCGCGGTTGCCGTGACCGTTACCGACTTCGGTGTTGGAATGACCCAGGCGCAGGTTGCCCGAGTTTTCGACCGTTTTTGGCGGGCAGACCCAGCTCGCAAACGCACGACGGGCGGAACAGGGCTTGGCCTTGCGATTGCACTCGCCGACACAACTCTCCACAATGGTTGGCTGCAGCTTGTCTCAAGCCCAAACAAAGGCACCACATTTAGACTTACGCTCCCGCGTAAACAAAAGGCTCTCTTTACACAGTCGCCACTGCCACTCGGTAGGAGGGACTCATGAGGCTCAAAATTGTTGCCGCAGCTTTAGCTATTCTCGCGCTCGGTGGCTGCGCCACGATCCCTTCGGCGGGAACCATCGGCTTTGGCCCAGACGTTGCTTCTGGCCTCAACAACGACGAGGTTTACTATTCGCAAACTGGGCCATTTGAAGGCGCTAGCCAAGAGGCCATTCTTTACGGCTTCTTGAATTCCGGCAACGGCCCGCAAAATGACTACGCGGTTGCTCGCGAGTATCTGACCAAGAGTTTTGCGACTAAGTGGCAACCAAACGAAGAAGTGCTCATTCAAGAGGGTTCGCCGGAGCTTTTCAAGGTTAGCGAAACCGAATACCGGGTGACTGTTGGAGTTTCTGCCGAAATCGACTCGGATGGCCGTTACACCGACCTGCCTGCCGGAACCAAACGCACATCGACAATCGACTTCGTCAAAGCCGCTGGTCAATGGCGGATCGACTCAGCGCCCAACCAAACCATCGTGATCCGCCCGAACTTCAAGGTTCTCTTCAGGTCTTATTCGCTGTTCTTCTTTGACCCGAGCCTCACCTACCTTGTGCCAGAGGTTCGCTGGTTCCCTTCACGCGCCTCGACCGGAACTCGCCTCATGAACGCATTACTTAAGGGGCCGAGTGACTGGTTGAAGCCGGCCGTTGTTAACGTGATCCCGGTTGGTACAAAACTAAACATCAACTCTGTCACCATCGAAGACGGCGTTGCTCAGGTCGACCTCAGTTCGCAAGCGCTGCGTGTGCCTCGGGCAAAGCGCGCCTTGATGAAGTCGCAAATTGCAGCCACACTCGAGCAACTAACCGATGTAACCAATGTTGAGATTTCGATTCAGCGAACAGCTCAAGCCATATCCCAATACGTCGACGGCCAACCGCCGAGCCTCGGTAGTTCGCCTATTGCGCTTACCAACACGGGGCTGGTGCGACTAAACGCTAGTGGCGCGCAGGCGATAGCGGGTACCGAGGCGAAGGTTTTGGCAATTGGCCCAACCGACTTTGCCTATTCGCAAACGCAGAATCGAGTTGCGCTGGTTTCGGCCTCGGGCGTTCATCTTTACAGGCTCGACTCGTTCAACGACGGTGGCAAGGTTGTCGACAAACGGGCGAACCAACTTGCACCAAGCTTCGACCCTCAGGGGGCGCTCTGGACTTTGCCGAGCGTGCAGGGAGCGCCATTCTTGGTTTCTGGCGAACAGCGCGTTGTGCTTCAAAACAGCTGGGTGGTAGGTATCCCGTTGTCTTTCTCGGTTTCACCTGAAGGCGCAAGAGTTGCAGTGGTTTACCTGATCAACAAAACCAAGATCACCTATGTCTTCCCGGTTGAAAGAAACAAGGCTGGCTTCGCTGTTGCGCTCGGTAAGCCAATCGTCGTCACCGCAGCCCCGAAGAATTCCGACAAGGTCACTTGGGCAGATAACGTAACGCTCGCTTTGGTAACCCCATCGACGCCAAGCGGATTCATTCCTTGCCTGATCACGATCGGGGGCCTGATGAATGCGTCCACCGCCATCGAAGCTGCAGCCTCGATAACAGTCAACGGGACAGGCCAAATATTTGTTTTGCAACCCGACGGAAACGTGGTCGAGTCTCGTGGCTCGAGCTGGACAACCATCGCGCAAAAAATTCTCGCGCTACACCTTTAGGTTATTCACACCCCCGTTTGGCGAGGTGAAATGGCTGAAGACTTTTAGCCATGCAACTTTTAGAGACCCTACTCCCGTCAACCTGCGTCGCCTGCCGAAAGGTTGGGCGAACCATTTGCGACAACTGCCTGTCTGAGCTCGAGGCGCAACCGAGGTCTGTCGACCGCGGGATCAAGGGCTGGTCGGCAATCGATTATTCAAAAACTGCGACGAGCGCGATTAATGCGTTCAAAGAACACGGGCGCACCGCACTGCTCGGCGAATTCTGCAAATTGCTCGACACGATTTCGCTACCAGAGAACGCGATTCTGGTCGGGTTGCCTTCGTCGGCAACAGCCACCCGAAAGCGCGGTTTTGTTCCGGCCGAAATTCTGGCAGATCGTCTGGCGAGGCGCAGATCAGTTCGCTCGGCTCACGCGTTAGTTTTTTCGCGAAAAATAGCCGACCAGGCTCTACTGAGCCGCGAACAGCGCGAGACAAACCTGGCTGGTTCAATGCTCGCCAAGCCGCTCAGCGGGCCTGTGGTGCTCGTTGACGACGTGGTGACGACTGGCGCGTCGATGCGTGAGGCTGCGAGAGCGATGGCTGTTGCGGGCAATCAAGTAACAGGTTTCATCACAATTGCTGAAACAATCCTGAAAACTGACGCCGAACCGAAGAAATAGGCGTATCTTTACGACACGGCATCAAAGTCGTAGAGAGTCGCAGGAGACCATGGAAGTCAAAATTTCCGCCAAAAACCTGACCATCTCGGAGCGCTTTCGCGATTACGTCGACGAACGCGCAGCAAAGGTTGATCACCTGCTGCATAAGGCAACCGAAGTTGTCGTAAAGGTAACCCGCATCGAACATGCCAAGCACAGCGGCACCGAAGATCAAGTTGAACTAACCGTTTACGGCGGTGGAAACATCATTCGCGCGGAGGCTCACGCCCAAGACAAGTTCGCTGCCTTCGACGTTGCCTACGGCAAACTGACCGAACGCCTTCGTCGCGCCAATGACAAGCGCAAGGTGCATCGCGGCTTACACGGCAGCCACGGAGTTTCAGAGCTCACCGCCACTGATTTTGCCGAGTTAGACATAACCCCCGCCCCTGCTGAGCTTTTGCTCGGCATCGAGCCAGAGCCAGAGTCAGTGCCGCTTGACCTGGGCGAGAGCCCGGTCGTGATTCGACGCAAAGACTTTCATGCCGAACCGATGAGCCAGGAACAGGCCATCGACGCCATGGAACTCCTCGGCCATGACTTCTTTTTGTTCCACGACGTGGCAACCGACAAGGCGTCGGTGGTTTACAAGCGTCGTGGTTGGAACTACGGGGTAATCACCCTCGTCTAACCCCAGCGTTTAGGATTGAACCTAGACAAAAACCGTTTGGAGTCAAGCCTTGGCATCTGTGATCAATAAGTTGCTGCGCGCTGGTGAGGGCCGCATTCTCGCAAAGCTGCGCAACTACGTCGCGGCAGTAAACGCGCTAGAAGAAAACTTCAAAGCGCTCACCGACGATGAGCTTCGCGGCGAGACAGAGAGCCTCCGCGAGCGCTATGCAGCTGGCGAAAGTCTTGACGACCTGCTTCCTGAGGCCTTCGCAGCCGTTCGCGAGGCTTCGGTTCGCACCCTCGGCATGCGCCACTTCGACGTTCAGATCATGGGTGGTGCTGCGCTCCACCTGGGCAACATCGCCGAAATGAAGACCGGTGAAGGCAAGACCCTCGTGGCCACCCTTCCTGCCTACCTGAACGCAATCGCAGGTCGAGGCGTTCACGTTGTCACCACAAACGACTACCTCGCCAGTTACCAGTCCGAGTTGATGAGCCGCGTGTTCCGCGCCCTAGGTATGACCACAGGTTGCATCACCGCCGGCCAGGAGCCAGCGCAGCGCCGCGAGGAATACCTTGCCGACATCACCTACGGAACAAACAACGAATTCGGTTTCGACTACCTGCGCGACAACATGGTTTGGACCCAGCAGGACCTAGTGCAACGCGGCCACTTCTTTGCAATTGTCGACGAGGTTGACTCGATCCTCATCGATGAAGCACGCACCCCTCTGATCATTTCTGGCCCAGCTGCCGGTGATGCCAACCGCTGGTTTGCCGAGTTTGCCAAGATTGCCCAAAAACTTGAACCAGTAATTGACTACGAAGTTGACGAGAAGAAGCGAACCATCGGCATTCTCGAGGCCGGAATCGACAAGGTCGAGGACTACCTAGGCATCTCGAACCTCTACGAGTCCGCTAACACGCCACTCATTTCGTTCTTGAACAACTCCCTCCGCGCGAAGGCCCTATTTAAGCGCGACAAAGACTACGTCGTCATGGACGGCGAGGTTCTGATCGTCGACGAGCACACCGGACGCATCCTTGCCGGTCGTCGTTACAACGAAGGCATTCACCAGGCCATCGAAGCCAAAGAAGGTGTTGAGGTTAAGGCCGAAAACCAGACTTTGGCAACGGTTACCCTGCAGAACTACTTCCGCCTCTACTCAAAGCTCTCTGGTATGACCGGTACGGCCGAGACCGAAGCCGCCGAGTTCGTGAACACATACAAGCTTGGCGTGGTTCCGATCCCGACTAACAAGCCGATGATTCGAATCGACCAGCCCGACCTGATCTACAAAAACGAAGAGATCAAGTTTGCGATGGTTGTCGAAGACATCGCGGAGCGTCACGCCAAGGGTCAGCCTGTTTTGGTTGGTACCACAAGCGTCGAGAAGAGCGAATACCTTTCGCGCTTGCTAGCTAAGCGTGGTGTTCGCCACGAGGTTTTGAACGCAAAAAACCACGCCCGTGAAGCGGCGATCATTGCTCAGGCGGGTCGTCTTGCCGCGGTAACCGTGGCCACCAACATGGCCGGTCGAGGCACAGACGTAATGCTTGGTGGTAACGCCGAGTTCTTAACTGTCGAAGCGCTTGGTAAGAAGGGTCTCAGCCCCGAGAACAACCCAGAAGAGTACGAAGCCGCTTGGGCTCAAGCCTTCGAAGAGATCAAGGCAAAGGTTGCCGAAGAGGCAGAGAAGGTTCTCGAGGTTGGCGGGCTTTACGTGCTTGGCACCGAGCGTCACGAGTCTCGTCGAATCGATAACCAGCTGCGCGGACGAGCCGGTCGCCAGGGCGACAAGGGAGAGTCGCGCTTCTACCTTTCGATGACAGACGACCTTATGCGCCTGTTCAACTCGGGAGCTGCCGCAAGCCTCATGAACCGCGGGGGAGTCCCAGACGACACCGCGATTGAGTCGAAGATGGTTAGCCGAGCTATTGCCAGTGCGCAGTCGCAGGTTGAAGGCCGCAACTCTGAGATCCGCAAAAACGTTTTGAAGTACGACGATGTTCTGAACCGTCAGCGTGAGGCAATCTACACCGACCGCCGCCACATTCTCGAGGGTGACGACATCGCTGACCGCGTTGACACGTTCCTCGAAGACGTAATTGCCAACGTGGTGTCAAACCACCTTGTCGAGCACGGCGCCGACTGGGATCTTGAGGCATTGTGGTCTGAACTTCGCACCATTTACCCAGTTGGCATCATGATTTCGGAGGTTTTGGCCGAGGCCGGTAACCGTTCGAAGCTCACCAAGTCTTGGCTCACGAACGAGTTGTTGAGCGACGCTCGCCTTGCCTACAAAAAGCGTTGCGAAGAAATCGGCGAAGAAGCAATGCGTGAACTAGAGCGCAGAGTTGTGATGTCGGTGATTGACCGCAAGTGGCGTGACCACCTTTACGAGATGGACTACCTGAAGGAAGGCATCGGGCTTCGCGCGATGGCTCAGCGCGACCCTCTGGTTGAATACCAGCGTGAAGGTTTCACCATGTTCCAGATCATGATGGGCCAGATTCGTGAAGAGTCGGTGATGTACCTGTTCAACATCGAGGTTCAAGCCGCTCCGGTCGCTCCGACCCAAGAGAACCTAACCTTCTCGGCTCCTAGCGAGGACGGCGATGCCGAAATCGTCGACGAAACACCTAAGAAGCCAACCAATGGCCAGGGAAGTTCTTTTTTCAGGAACAACTAGAGAACGGTAATCGCGGTCGCAACCCAGCGGCCATGGCGACCTTCTAGCCTTATCGCAACAGCTCGCGTCCGCTTGTCTGTGGTGAGCAGGATTACCGACTGAACCAGGTTGGGTTTGGTGTATTCGTGGTGCACCCTAGAAACCTTGATGTTCGGCCACGGCAGCTTTTTGGCATTCGAAAACCGATCTCTGGCTTTTGCTGCCGAGCGGTTCTTGAGGAGCTGGTAGATGTCCTCGGTGACCATGCCGCCGAGCTGCGCGATTGAGCGCACTCCTTCGAGCACCTCCATCACGGCTGGCGCCAGATACTTGAGTTGCTCGACAGGGTCGGGCAGTTCGGTGATTTCAACTTTTTCTAGTTGCGTTGCTCTTGCCATTTCGACCTCATTCTCGGCGGTTTCAAAAATGGTAATTACTTTGTTGAAATAAGTCCATATCTGGGTTAATCACTTGTGAATAACAATTTCGCAAACCCAAACTGCGCAAATACTTTGAACATGAACCTAGATGCAGTGCTCGAAGACCTCGAAGCCAGCTTTGAGCAGCTGAGGCATGAACCAACACAGTTGCAAAACCTGAAACCGGTCGGTTTCGACACAGTCACCTTTGGCCCCGATCACTTCTCTGGATTCATTGCCGGGTCAACCATCTGGCGCCTTACCCTTTTCACCGAACCGATTCGGCTCGAGGTTGGAGTTTCGGCAACCGGCCATCACAAAGCAACCGAGGTGCTGCGAAGCCTGATCGGTAGGTGGCTTCGAGTCGAGGCCGCCACCGGGCAAATCCAAGGGCAGCTCCTTGCCGTTGAAGGCAAACTTCTGCTCTTCAGAGGAGTTTGTGTCCCCTTGAAGTCCTTCAAGTTCGCCGAACTCCACGCTGTGGATAACCCAGAGCGCTGAAAATTAAACGAGGCAACCTTTAGTGGTGCAAAAAGTAACCAAACTTGGCAAGCGCAGCAGCGCCTGGTTCGCCATACCCGCCGCTATCGCACTCGGTGTCGCCACCGCCTTACTGTGGCCACAGAGCGCCACCACAGGCGTCCTGGTAGCCAATCGCGACCTTGCCGCCGGAACCGTGGCAAGCAATCAGGACTTCAGCGTGGCCAGGGTGAGAATCGGTGACTCGGCGAGTCTCTACCTCACCAAAATGCCTGCAGGCGGAGTCTTGGTGCATCGAATGGCTCAAGGTGAACTTCTAACACGCACGAGCCTGGCTCCGAGCCCGCTAAAAACCACTCTCCCAACCGTTTTGCAGTTCAAGGACACCCTGCCGGTGGAACTTCGGGTAGGTAGCAGCGTGGATGTCTGGGCCACCGAGCACGCAGACGGAGCCGAACCAACACCAATCGCACTCGAGTGCGAAATCTCTAACCTAAAAAGTGAATCCAGCCTCGGCCAAAAGGCAACCTCTGTCGAGGTCAATTGCCTACCCGAGTTTCTGCCAAACCTCCTCAAGGCCAAGGCGACCCAGGCTACGCTCGCTCTCGTTTTGCAACCAACGAGTCTCGAACAATGACGCTCACGCTCGAGGCACCCCCGACTAGACGCTCACAACGTCAAACGAAACCCAAAAACCTGAAAGTGATTACGGTTTGGGGCTCGCAGGGGAGCGGGAAGTCGACGATCGCCCTCAACCTAGCAACCGAACTGGCCAAAACGAAGGCGAAGGTTCTGCTCATCGACGCCGACACCCACGCACCCACCCAAACCATCGCTCTGGCGCTAAACGAACACCCAGCCGGGTTGGCGCCGATGCTTCGTTTCGCGAGGCAAAACCGACTGAACCCCGAAGAGTTCGAAAGCCAATCCATGGCCCTCAAAACCAGCCAAACCGTTTTCACGCTGATCCCCGGAATCAACCCAACCAGGTGGCCGGAGGTCACCCCGCAAGCCTTCGAACTGCTACTTTCACACTGCGCCAAGCACTTTGACTACATTGTCATTGACACAGCAACCAACATCGAGCCCTCGCTTTATTCGCAAGCCCAACCGATTGAACGCAACGAGTTCACGCGTTGGTTGTTAAAGCACTCCGAGTTGCTGATCGCAACGTTCGCCGCCGACCCCGTATCAGTCGCCCGCTTTCTAAGCCTCGAAGCCGAATTACAAGAAATCCGCCAAGCCAAGCCAACCCTCTTGGTCGCAAATCGTTTCAGAACCTCGACTCTCGGCCCAACGGCTAAACGGCAACTCGAACAAACCTTCAAAACCTTGGCAAACAAGAAGCTCGATCACTTCTTGCCAGAGGACTCAAAGGCTCAAGACTCAGCCCTCAAAAATGGCACACCACTTCTCGGATCTAGGGCGAACTCGACTCTACGAAAAGCCATAGCCCAATTGGTGCGTGAGAAAAAACTGGCTGGCTAAACTCGTTTTCGTGGCAACACTTACCGATCAGCTCAAAAAACAAGGTGTCGCGTCCAACGCCGACATCGATTGGCTAAACCAGCTCACAGCAGACTGGCAGTTGGTCGCCGACCTCGTCTCGGCCGACCTCGTGCTCTGGATACCAACCAAAGATGGTACCTTCATCGCAGCCGGCCACGCCCGCCCAGCCACTTCGGCAACAATCTTTTATCGCGACATCACCGGCGCACCCGGCGACAAATCGCTCGCCAAGCTCATCAGTCAGGCATTCGAGTCTGGCGAATCCTCCGACTTCACCGGGGTTTCGCAATACGAAGGAATTCCAACCCGCGTCGCCGCCATCCCGGTGCGTCGAAGAATAAGTTCGAGAAACCAAGAAGTAAACCCCACCCCAATCGCTGTTGTCACCCGACACGCAAACCTTGGCGAAACCAAAGAGCCGACTCGCCAACAACTCAGTTTCAGGCAATCTGGCGAAGACCTGCTCGAAATGATGGTCAATGCCCAATACCCAGACCTCGGCAACCAAACCGGCTCTAAGCGCGGAGCACCTAGAGCCAACGATGGCTTCTTGCGCCTAGACGTTCACGGCAAAGTAACCTTTGCGAGCCCAAACGCCGTCAGCGCATTCGCTAAGTTCGGGTTTCCGAGAGAACTAGAATCAGAAAACCTCACCGAAATCGTTGCCTTTATTACCAAGGCAAAAATCCGCGGCGACGAAGACCTAGCGGTTGTCTTGGCCGGCATCGCGCCTAGGCGAGCAGATGCCGAGTCAAAGTCGGCAACCCTCTCATTGAGGTCTATCCCGATCAAGCTCGACAACGAGCGAACCGGCGCAATCATTCTCTGCCGTGACGTCTCAGAGCTCAGACGCCAAGAACGTGAACTGATCACCAAAGATGCAACCATTCGCGAGATCCATCACCGCGTCAAAAACAACCTTCAAACCGTTGCCAGCCTGCTACGAATTCAAGCCAGAAGAGCAAACAGCGACGAAACCAAAGAGTCGCTTGAGCAAGCGATGCGTCGAGTTAGCGCCATCGCACTGGTTCACGACACCCTGTCTGAAGGTTTGAACCAAGAGGTTAGCTTTGACGAGGTTTTCGACCGAGTCCTGCTGCTCGTCAGCGAAGTGGCTGCCAGCCACAACACCACGGTTCGAACAATCATCGACGGACGCTTCGGCCAACTAAAGAGTGAGAAGGCAACACCTCTCGCGGTAGCGCTAACCGAGATTGTGACAAACGCGATCGAACACGGGCTCAACGAACGATCAGGCAACGTCCTAGTTCACGCCGAACGCAAACAGAGGAAGCTCATAATCACCGTTAGCGACAACGGCAAAGGCATACCTGGCGGCAAGATTGAGCCCGGTTTGGGAACCCAAATCATCAAAACCCTCATCGAGGGTGAGCTTCGCGGAACTATTAGTTGGTTTTCGCCTCGAGAGGGCGGAGCAAGAGTGGTTATCGAGATTCCGCTTTAGCCAGCGCGGCGTGCGCGTGCGTACTTGCGCTTGAGCGACTTACGCTCGTCTTCTGAGAGACCGCCCCAAACACCGGTGTCTTGGTTCTCTTTGATTGCGTACTCTAGGCAACTGGTTGCAACTGCACATTCGCGGCAAACTGCCTTAGCCTGATCGATCTGCTCGACAGCTGGACCGGTGTTGCCGACCGGAAAGAAGAGCTCTGGGTCTTCGGTTAGGCAACGTGCTTGGTCTTGCCACTGCAGGTCCATATATTCCTTTGTGATCGGGAGCAAAAAGTCTTTAGGCATCTACGCCTTAGGCTGGAAACAGGCGCAAAAAACTAGGTTTTGCGAGAGGATTTCCTTAGACAATCGTTTCACGCGAACGCCTATTTGGCAATACCCAAGTTAAGGATTAAATGAAAAAGCCTGCCCAACTCCTGCTCCTAGTCACCATCACAGGGGCAGAGTCACTAGCAGTGGCGGTTTTCCTAGCCATCGGCATCATCAACATCCTTGGCGGGCAAGAGAAGAGCCTCGCGCTTTCGGCAGCACTCGATGCCTTGATTGCGGCGTTTGTGGTTTGGGGCGTGTTAATCGCCAAAGGGCTCTGGCAACTAAAAAGCTGGGCCAGGTCTTCGAGCATATTTTGGCAAACCGCCCAGTTGGCAATCGCCTACGAATCGTTTCAAGGTGAAACGGCAAACCCGACAATCGGCTGGGCGCTAATCATTCCGAGCGTCGCAGTGCTAGCCCTTATGTTCACCAACCCTCTGGCAAACCTTTTAAAGCGAAACTTAGAGGCCTAGCAACTTCTTCAACATCTCAACGTGACCGGTTGCTTTCACGTTATACAAAGCGTGGGTTAGAACACCTTGCTCATCCAAAACAAATGTCGAACGCAGAACACCCTCGTATTCGCGACCATAAAGCTTCTTCATGCCATAGGCGCCGTAGGCCTTGTGAACCACAAGCTCTTCGTCAGACAAAAGGTCGAAATGCAACGACTGGTCGGTGTGAAACTTTGCGATCTTCGAAATCTTGTCTGGCGAAATACCTACAACGCTGTAACCAGCCGAGGTCAAAGAACCGAGGTGCTCTTCAAAGTCGCATGCCTCTTTGGTGCAACCAGGGGTCGAAGCGGCTGGGTAGAAATAGACGATCGTCTTCTGGCCCTTGAATGACGAAAGCGAGAAATCCTTGCCATCCTGGTTCGGGAGAGTGAACTCTGGGGCCTTCTGGCCCGCCTCTAGTCTTGCCAATTCCATTACAAACTCCTCGTGTTCTATCGTCATTCTAACTAGCGTTTGTAACCAAAGGCAGTTGCTGGTATTCTTGTCAATCGTTGCGTTCGTAAGTTCCAACACGCACCTCTAGCTCAATCGGCAGAGCAACTGACTCTTAATCAGTGGGTTCTCGGTTCAAGTCCGAGGGGGTGCACGAAATCCCGGTTCCTTCTCACGAGGACCGGGATTTTACTTTTTGTGGCAGATTAGCAGGATGACAAACGCAGCAGACTTTGCCGGTATGACTGCAGACGAGCAAGTTGAGAGCCTGCGCGCGTGCGTTGCCGAGGTTCTCGAGCAATACGCCTTGGTTACCCCGTTGGCCGAGTCAATCAACCATGAATACAACTCGACCTTCAAGGTGAGTGCTGGTGCGGGTGAAACTTTCGCTTTGCGAATCAATGTC
>CANGNZ010000026.1 GCA_947455435.1 Microbacteriaceae bacterium | reverse complement strand
GGACCGGCAAAAAGCACCTCGCCGTGGGCGTATGCAGGCTGGTTGAGCACGAACTCTGGGTCGTTGCGCCAGCTGGCGAAAAGGGCGTCCTCGAAGCCGGTCTTGGTGATTCGTTTAAGGTAAACGGCGGGGATGATCTGGTCGGTGTCTACATTGCTGCGGCGCAGGGGAACACCGACGCCCTCAAAGACTTCAAACTTTTCCATTAGTTGCCTTCCAAATCTGCCGGCGCCGAAAGGGTTCCGCGAATAGCCGTGGCTGCCGCGACTAGAGGTGAAACCAGGTGGGTTCTTGCACCCTTGCCTTGGCGACCCTCAAAGTTTCGGTTCGAGGTTGAGGCTGCTCGCTCGCCAGGAGCAAGCTGGTCTGGGTTCATGCCAAGGCACATTGAGCAACCGGCAAAACGCCACTCGGCACCAAAGTCTCTGAATATCTTGTCGAGGCCCTCAGCCTCGGCCTGCAAGCGCACTCTGGCCGAACCAGGCACCACCATGAAGCGAACTCCGTCGGCTTTCTGCTTGCCTTCGATAATCGCGGCGGCTGCGCGCAGGTCTTCGATTCGGCTGTTGGTGCAAGAGCCGAGAAACACGGTGTCGACCTTGATCGACTTCATCGGGGTTCCGGCGGCGAGATCCATGTATTCGAGTGCTCGCTCGGCCGCTGCACGCTCGTTTGGGTCTTCGATGTCGGCAGGGTTTGGCACGCTGTCGAGTAGCGAAACACCCTGGCCAGGGTTGGTTCCCCAGGTCACGAATGGGTCAAGGGTATTTGCGTCGAGAAACACCTCGGCGTCGAACTTTGCGCCCTGGTCGGTTGGCAAGGTGTTCCAGTATTCAACCGCTGCATCCCAGTCGGCTCCTTCGGGCGCGTGCGGGCGGCCCTTTAGGTACTCGTAGGTGATTTCGTCTGGAGCAACCATTCCGGCACGAGCGCCAGCCTCGATCGACATGTTGCAAATCGTCATTCGGGCCTCCATCGAGAGAGAGCGAATTGCCGAACCGCGGTATTCGAGCACGTAGCCCTGGCCACCGCCGGTGCCGATCTTTGCGATCACGGCCAAGATGATGTCTTTTGCGGTAACGCCTGGGCGCAAGGTGCCCTCAACATTGATTGCCATGGTCTTGAAGGCCTTGAGCGGCAAGGTTTGCGTAGCGAGCACGTGCTCAACCTCGCTGGTACCGATGCCCATTGCAAGGGCGCCGAATGCGCCGTGGGTTGAGGTGTGCGAGTCGCCGCAGACCACGGTGATGCCTGGCATCGTGAGGCCAAGCTGTGGGCCGACTACATGCACAATGCCCTGGTCAATGTCGCCGAGCGAGTGAATTCGAATGCCGAACTCTTTGGCGTTGTGGCGAAGCGCCTCAATCTGGGTGCGGCTGGTTACGTCGGCAATTGGCTTGTCGATGTCCCAGGTTGGGGTGTTGTGGTCTTCGGTGGCGATTGTGAGATCTGGTCGGCGAACCGGGCGGCCGGCAAGGCGCAAGCCGTCAAAAGCTTGAGGGCTGGTGACCTCGTGTACGAGGTGGAGGTCTATGTAAAGCAGGTCAGGCGCCTCGCCTTCACCCTTGACTACAAGATGGTCGTTCCAGACTTTTTCGGCCAAAGTCAGCGGCTTTTGTGTCATTACATACCTCAAATACGTTGAACCTCCATTTTACCGCGAACGGCTAGACTGGCACAGTGAACAAGGACGCTCTCGAGACGCTTCAGCGCAAAACTATCCGCACCTTAACCACAGGTCAGATCCTCTCGGGTTTTGGTCTTGGTTCGACTCTCTCGATTGGCGCACTGCTGGCCGCCGACCTTTCGGGCTCCGAATCTTGGAGCGGCGCAGCGGCAACCTTTTCAACACTCGGTGCGGCGATATGGGCGATTCCACTTTCTCGCCTTGCCTATGCTCGCGGTCGACGCGTGGCGTTGGCTATTGGAGCAACACTGGCAATCTCAGGTGCATTGCTCGTTATCACCGCGGCAAGCATCAGGTTCTTCCCGCTACTACTCGTGGCCCTGTTCTTCTTGGGCGCAGGCTCGGCAACTGGCCTTCAGGCGCGCTTTGCAGCCAATGACCTACCGAGCACCCGCACGGCTGGGCGCGACCTCTCAATCGTGGTTTGGGCAACAACCATTGGCGCGGTGATTGGCCCAAATATGTTTGGCCCAGGCGAGATCATTGGCAAGGCGTTACACATGCCTCCCTTGACCGGACCCTTTCTGCTAACCATCGCGGCTCAGCTAGCCGCGAGCTCGGTGTTCTACTTCGGCCTCAAGCCAGACCCGCTAAAGACAGCCCAGTCGCTCGATCAGGCCCGTGGCCCTCGCGGCAAAATTTCGATCAAGTCGGCCTTTGAAACGCTAGCTGCTCACCCAATTGCCGCCTACGCGATGATCTCGATAGCCCTCAGCCACATGGTGATGGTTTCGGTCATGGCTATGACCCCAGTGCACATGAAGCATGACGGCGCAGACCTCGTGCTTGTCGGCTTCACGATTTCGTTTCACATCGCGGGCATGTATGCCTTCTCGCCGGTCTTCGGTTGGTTGGCAGATAAGTTCGGACGCATCCAGATTGTGATCGCCGGCCAGGTAATCTATGTGGCTGCCCTAATTTTGGCTGGTACTGCCGGCATGAATCACTTTCAGATCACCGCGGGGCTCTTCTTGCTCGGCCTCGGTTGGAGCGCGGCAACCGTTGCCGGCTCGGCACTTTTGAGCACGAGTCTGCCCGCAGAGCAAAAGACCAACGTTCAAGGCGTCAGCGACTCGGCCATGCAGCTTTCTGGCGCCTTTGGTGGCGCTGTCTCTGGCTCGCTACTGGCCGCATTTACCTTTGGCGGTTTGAATGCGTCCGCTATGGTGCCAGTTTCAATTGTTCTGGCGCTCAGCGGCTATGCCCTAATAAAACGAAACCGCTAGCCCTTGATGTAAGGCTGGCCAGAAGCGGCCGGCGCTCGCACCTTGCCAGCAAAGCCGGCGACCGCAATCAACGTCACCAAGTAAGGAATCATGGTGATGAAGTCGGTTGGAATGCCGGGGCTGACCTGGTTTGCCCAGATACGCAGAATGATTGCAAAGCCAAACAGCAGTGCCGAGGCGGCAACGTAGAAAGGCTGCCAGCGACCAAGAATAACCACGGCAAGGGCGATGAAGCCGAGGCCGCCAGACATCTCACGGCCAAAGGCGCCAACGTTACCGATGGTTAGCGCGGCACCACCGAGGCCGGCGATAGCGCCACCCGAGGTGACCCACCAGAAGCGGGTTCGAGCAACGTTGATACCAACGGTGTCGGCAGCCATCGGGTGTTCACCAACCGAGCGGGCACGAAGACCGAGCTTGGTTCTGAACAACAAGAACCAGACCAGCGGAACCAGTAGGTAGGTGAGGTAAACGGTTACGCGAGCCTCAAAAAGGGCAGGGCCGATGACCGGAATGTCGCTCAGGAACGGCAGCTTCACGATTGGGAACGTTCCTGGGAAGTTGGCGTCTGAGCCGCTACCGGCGAGCCACTCGGAGTACAAAAAGTTGGTGATGCCGATGACCAGTGCGTTTATCAGAACACCGATGATGATCTGGTCGACCAGGTATTTGACTGCCAGCGAGGCAAGGGCCATCGACAGCAGAGCCGATGTGAGCATTGCAACCAGCATGCCGACCCACAGGTTGTGAGTCAGAGTGCCAACCACTGCAGCCATGAAGGCACCTGTCAGCAACTGACCTTCGATGGCGATGTTTACAACGCCGACGCGCTCCGACATCACGCCCCCAAGTGCACCAAGGATGATTGGCACTGCCAGGGCAACAGCTTGGCCGAGGATGAAGCCGGTTGGAACCACGGCTCCGGCGGCGAGCCAAGCAAGAAGAGCCACCGCACCGAGCAAACCGTAAACCAGCACCAGCCAGACCGGAGTCTTCTTGTTGCCAAGGGTGAATAGCACCGAGACGCCGGCAATCGCGAGCATCGTGATGCCAAGAATCAGGTTTATCGTTTCTGAGTTAGCGACCGCGTTGGGCAGCATGATGGCGTCGCCCTTCACGCTCAACTGAAAGTTGACGTTGGAGTTCTTACCGAAAAGTCCGAAGTCGATCAGAATCAGCAGCGCAAAAAGTCCCGTGACGATCGGAGTCTTCCAGCTCGCCTTGTATTCACGTTCCGAGAACATGCCCGGGGTAACCACGACCTTAGCCATTAGTTAGCCTCCTTCTTTGGCAATCTGAAGATCGCTCGCACCAGTGGTGGTGCGGCGACGAAGAGTACGAGCAGCGCCTGAACAACTCCGAGAATCTCGGGCGAGACTCCAGCCAGCTGCATTGAGGGGCCACCGGCTTTGAATGCACCGAAGAGCAGACCGGCGAACATCACGCCTCTGGCTCGCGAGCCACCGAGCAACGCAACAGTGATTGCGTCGAAACCAATGTTTCCGTTGACGCTTGCGGTTAGTCCGCCAGCCTGACCAAGACCCTGGTTCACTCCGGCGAGGCCAACGAATGCTGCCGAGATTGCCAGCGCCCAAATGTAGGTGCTCTCGATCTTGATGCCAGCTGCTCGAGCAGCGTGAGAGTTTGCGCCAACCATCTTGAACCTGAAACCGATGGCCGATCGCTCCATCAACCACCAGTAGACGAAGATTGCTGCGATTGCGATCAAGATGCCGATGTGCAGGTCAAAGGAAGGCCCCAGAAGCAAAGGCATCTGAGCCGTAACAGCCGGTGGATCAGATTTAGGCGTGCCACCACCACCGTGTTCGAGCAGCAGGCTCGGCTCACGTAAGAACCAGGTGTACAGATACAGCGCCACGTAGTTGAGCATGATTGTCACGATCACCTCGTGAGCGCCGGTCTTGGCCTTTAGGAGCCCAACCAAACCACCCCAGGCGGCAGCCAATACAACACCCACGATGAGGGCAACGATCAGGTGAATCCCCCAGGGCATGGTCATGCGGGTTGAAACCCACGTGACACCCAATAGCGACATCAGAATCTGACCGGTACCACCAACGTTGAACAAGCCAACTCTGAAACCAAGCGAGACACCGAGCCCCGCGAGAATTAAGGGCGCACTGAGCCTCAAGGTTTCTGTGATTGGGCGGAACATCGAAACCGCGTCGCCACCGTTCGGGTTAAAAATCGAACCGGTTAGCAGGCTGGTATAGCCGTTGACGATTGTGTCCCAAGCCGTCTGAAAAGTGAGCATCGGGTCGCTACCAAAGGTGGCGTAGCTGTCGACTACGTCCTGGTTGAAGGCCGCCATGAAGATCGCGCCAAACATAAATGCGAGTAGTGCCGAGAGGCCGATTCGCAGCGGTGTTCCAGACATAATTTCACGAAGCAAAGTTTCGCTTCTCGACTCGTTAGCCTCTGGCTTCACAACGTTGCTCATTCTGCGATACCTGCCATCATCTTGCCGAGTTTCTCGCGGCTAGTGGTTGAATCCACAATTCCAATAATTCGACCACGATACATAACGGCGATCCGGTCGGCGAGAGCCGTTACTTCATCAAGTTCGGTTGAAATCAGGACGACCGCCCTACCGGCGTCGCGCTCCTTTACGATTCGCTCGTGAATGAACTCGATTGACCCAACGTCAACTCCGCGGGTCGGTTGAGCAGCAATCAAAAGTTTTACGTCGCGGCGAAGCTCGCGGGCAACGACAACCTTTTGCTGGTTGCCTCCAGAAAGGTTGCTCACCAATGCGTCTGCCGACTGAGTTCGAATATCGAACTCTTTGACCAGCTTCTGAGCCACTTCTTCACGTTTGGCAAAGTCAATGTTCACACCCTTCACGAAAGGCTCATCGTATGAGCCGTTGAGCATGAAGTTTTCTGCAATGGTGAAGTTTGCTACCAGACCGTCTTTTTTGCGGTCTTCGGGAATGTAGCCGATACCTTCTTCAAGACGCTTCCGCACCCCGTGACCAATTAGGTCTACTCCATCAAGCTTGATCGAACCGCTGCCCTTGACAGTTGGGCGAAGGCCAAGCAAAGCCTCGGCCAGTTCGGTTTGCCCATTACCCTGAACGCCAGCGATGGCGAGAATCTCCCCCGCACGAACCTCGAAACTTACGTGGTCTACTGCCCGCTGCTCGCGGTCGTCGAGCACTGAAATCGAGTCGACCGAGAGAACCACTGCACCACTCTTATGTGCGTCTTTGTCGACCTTTAGGTCAACCTCGCGACCAACCATCATTGTCGCAAGCTTTTCGGCACTGTCGGTTGGCTTTGCCTCACCAACAACCTTTCCGAGACGAATCACGGTGATGTTGTCGGCTACGGCTTGAACCTCACGCAACTTGTGTGTGATGAAGATGATTGAGGTGCCAGCCTTGGCAAGCTCGCGCATGATCTGCATGAGCTCGTCGGTCTCTTGAGGAGTCAACACGGCTGTTGGTTCATCGAGCACCAAAACCTTGGCATCCCGCGAGAGCGCCTTGATAATCTCGACACGCTGCTGCACACCGACGGGTAGGTCTTCGACCACCGCGTCTGGGTCGACGTTGAAGCCGAAACGATCTGAAATTTCACGGACCCGTTTGCGAGCCTCATCGAGGTCGAGCCCCCCGATTTTGTTGGTCGGTTCGTTACCGAGAACAACGTTTTCGGCAACGGTGAATACGGGGATCAGCATGAAGTGCTGGTGCACCATGCCGATGCCGGCGGCCATGGCATCGCCTGGGCCTTTAAAGTTTTGGACCTTGCCGTCAAGCAAAATCTGACCCTCATCGGCTTGGTAGAGGCCATAGAGCACGTTCATGAGGGTTGACTTGCCTGCGCCGTTTTCGCCAAGTAGTGAACGGATTTCACCTGATTCAACCGTGATGTTGATGTTGTCGTTGGCAACGAGCGTGCCGAACCGTTTGGTGATTCCTCGAAGTTCAAGCTTCATCGCCTAAACGCTCCATTCACGGTGTCTGTTAACACAAATCTAACCTGTCGAAAGCCCCCAAAATGGCGAAAGCCGCCAAGACTCCGAGGAATCTTGGCGGCCTCCGATTGAAACTAGTTGTTACTTGGTTGGGTCGATCGAACCGTCTTCAATTCCTGCGGTCAAGGTCTTTAGAGCGGCCTTGGTGGTTGCAGAAATCTTGCTGTCGAAAGCGCCGAAGCCAGACAGGCCAGTGCCACCGTTCTTCAGGTTACCCAGGTAAGCGGTGCCATCGAACTTGGCACCACCCGAGAGGCTCTTGACGATGTCAAATACAGCATTGGTCATGCGCTTCTCAACCGAGGTGAGCATCCACTTTGCGTACTGTGGTGAGGTCTTGGCGATGTTCTTGTCAACACCGATCATGACTGCATCAACACCGGCTTCGGTGATAGCTGCCGAGACCGAACCGAACTGGTCACCAGCGACTGGGAAGATAACGTCCGAGCCCTTCTGGATCTGAGTTGCAGCGATGGTCTTCGAAACTGCGCTGTTCTGAGCGAAGTCACCCATGAAGTCACCGGTCTTAGTAACTGGGTTCCAACCTAGAACGGTGGTGGCAACGCCCGAGTCCTTCTCGTAGCGCTTTGCGCCGTAGTAGAAGCCGGTCTCGAAAGCGGTAACTGCGTCAATCTGCATACCACCGTAGGTCGAAACAACGTGAGTCTTCGAGTACGAAGCAGCTAGGTAGCCGGCTAGGTAAGACGATTCCTGCATTGCGTAGCCAACTGGCTTTAGGTTCTTAGCGCCCTTACTGTAGCCGTCAACGGTTACGAAGTGCATCTTAGGGTTGGCGTCGGCTGCAGTGTTCACTGCGTCGATCAGGTTGAAGCCAACGGCGAAGGTGATGTCGCACTTGGCGTCGACCATTGCCTGAAGGTTTGGAGCGAAAGCCTCAGCAGTGGTTGACTCTGCAGTTGCGGTCTTTACGCCAAGTTCCTTCTTCGACTTCTTGATGCCGTCTAGAACTGCTTCGTTGAACGACTTGTCGTTCCAGCTTCCCTCATCAGAAACTGCGCAAGCCTTGAAGTTAACCGACTTAGTTGCTGAGCAACCAGTCAAAACAAGGGTCATCGCTGCGATAGCAGCTAGGCCCTTGATGGTGTTACGTGAAATCTTGTTCACTTGTTTTCCTCCTGGATAGCGACCAATGGATTTCACTGGCCACTTAGCACTTACAGACTATTGCCGCGATAGCCCGTTAAAGTGCTCCAAAGCTATTTCGGCGAGATTGTTTTCTTGTTCGTTACAAATTTGAAATGAACTAAAGCGTTTTCAATCCGAGTTCGGCCAAAGTTGGGCCGGTTGGGCCACCAAACTTGGTCACGCAAAAAGCGGCCGCGCGGTTAGCCAAAGCCAAGGATTCAGACCAGTTTTTGCCGGCGGCTAAAGCGGCAATCAGGGCTCCGGTGTGAACGTCGCCGGCGCCGGTGGTGTCGACGACTTGCACGGGCACTCCGGCAACCTTGTGTCGAAGCACGGCTGCTTCATACATTTCGCTGCCCTCGGCACCAATTCTTCTAACGAACACGGCCCGATCATCGTGGCGGGGCTGAAGTTTCTCAAACTCCCACTCATTGGTCGTGATCACAAAAGCCTCGCGGCGAATCCATTCGAGAACCTCTGGGTCAACCTGGTCGACAACCGATGTTGGGTCGAAGAAAAGTGCTGCGCCATTCAGCGGGTTCGATAGCAACCACTCACCCAGCGGCTTGCCGCTGCCAGGGTGAAAAAGCTCGTAGCCGGTCAGGTACACGGCATCGGTTGCGCCGAGCTTTAGCGACCGCAAAAATTCGAGAGTCAACTCGTGTTCTGCTCCGGCATGAGTGATGAACGTGCGTTCACCGTCTGGCTCGAAAAGCGTCACGCAGATGCCTAGGTCCTGGTTTTTATGGACCATACCTTCAAAAGTGATGCCCTCTTTGGCGGCCTCGAGAAGGTATTGCTCGCTCGAAAGGCCGGTGCCGATCGAACCAACGTGGACGACCGGCAAACCGAGACGAGCGGCAGCCGAATCTGTGTTGTGACCGCCACCAATCATCGAAAAACCAACATCGGCAAATGCGTCGCCGCCCTTTGGTGGCAAACCGGGGATCCTCATCGAGACATCTAGAAGAGCGCTGCCCAACGAAACCAAACGCTTAAACATCGATCTCCCCCGTGAGTCTGCCGCGAAGCGAAACTGCCGTTACGGCAGCCTCTCTGAAGTTGATTTCACGAACCGAAGCGAACAACTCGGACGCATCCTGTGCGGCATCGCTCCAACCACCGGTGGCGGCAATCAGGCTCCCGGCCACCGCGGCAACAAGATTGTTCGAGGCGGCAACCGCGGCGGCGTGCGGGTCATCGCGGTGTAGCAAAGCTAATTCCATTGCCTCAACCAAAACGGTGTCGACCTCAAGAGGTAGTGACAAGTTCTGAGCCTGAAGCTCGGCTGCAGTCTCGCCAACAGCGAGTGACTCTTCTAGCTCGAAGCCGTCGAGGCCCGCAGAAATAGCAACCGCGTATTGCGTGATGCCGAGCACAACCTTGGGCGGCAGTGCAGAAAGTTGGTTTAAAAGATCCAAGGCTTCTTCTGGAGGCATCACCGAATTGGTCAAGGCCACCTCAGGTAGGCCAGGCACTTCAAGGTCATCGAGGGCTGCGCCTAACGAATAGGCGCGAAGTGCTCGCTCGGCTCGAAGTGCGACGTCCATAAACCAAGGTTAAAGCAAACTCGCCACCGAGGTTGAACATCGGTGGCGAGAGTGGTGACCCCAGCGGGATTTGAACCCGCGCTGCCGCCGTGAGAGGGCGGTGTCCTAGGCCGCTAAACGATGGGGCCGCAAGCAACCTTTCGATTATGCCACAGCTAAGGGCTTGTAGCCAAAAACTATCCGTAGACCTTGAGTGCAGCAGGCAAAACCTCGACTGTTAGAGGGGTTTGCCCAACCGATTCACCATCGGCAAAGGCCGGAATCGAATCGGCAAACAACTCCACCTTTTTTGCCGAAACAAACTCGACGGCAGGGTGAGTGATGTGCCCGCCGGTGAACACTTTGGGGAACAACTTTACGAGTTCCATGCGCCCAATCTTGTGAACGATGAACAGATCCAAAAGCCCGTCGGTAACCGAAGACGAAGGCGAAATCAGCATTCCCCCACCGTAGGCAGGTGCGTTAGCAACAGCAATCAACATCGCCTCTAGGCTGCGCGAAACCCCGTCAATAACCACTCGATATTTGATCGGCTGAAACTTTGGTAGCTCTAAAAACAGCGCAACCGAATACTTGCTCTTACCTTTGGGAAACACCAAACGGTTTGCCCGAGCGTTTACGATTGCGTCAAAACCCGCAGAGACGCTGCCAAACAGAGTCTTCTGGCCAGCCGCATTGGTCACTCTAGCTGCGTCCACCGCACGATTCTTTGCGAGGTTGGCTGCCAAATAGTCAAGCGAAGCATCGATGTCGTGAATCGGCATACCAAAAAGGCGAGCCGAATCGTTTCCGGTTCCGGCACCAACCACCATCAACGGCAGTTCTGTCTCGGCAACCAAGTTCACGCCAAGGTGCACCATGCCGTCCCCGCCCAGAACGACCAGCCCATCGATCAGTCCGTCGGTAATCGCAGCCCGGCCATTAACCAATGCGGCCTGCGCCGAAGAACCAGAGAGATCGACGAAGTCGATGCCGCGCTCCTTCAAACCCGCCGCAAACTGCTCGCCGAGAGCCTTGCCCTTACCCCCACCGGAGGTCGGGTTTACGATCAAACCGAGTCTCGCCAAAGTCTTACTTTCTCAAACGCCAAATAGCTGAACCTGCAAAAATCGTTGAAGCCAATACCAAGCCGGCTGACGCCAAGGGCAGCGGGTAGAAACCGGCAAGACCAATGGCGGATACATCGAAAGACGTGACAATAACCAGGTTCAGGTTCAAAGTTCGAGTTGCCTGTTTTGCCAAAGCCATGACCCGAGCCACCGAACGTGGCTCATTAGAAATAACCAGGATGTCTGCCGATTGAGTGCCAAGCTCCCCACCGACACCAATGGCAATACCAACGTCGGCAGCCGCCAGAGTTGCGGCGTCGCTGAACGGGTCGCCAACCACGGTAATGATCGAGCCGTCTTTTCGAAGCTCGTCAATCACCGCGACTTTTCGCTCCTGAACGACCTCGGCAAAAAACTCGGTAATACCCAGCGATTTGCAAACCGCCTCGGTGACTCCAGTCGCTTCGCCGGTTATGGCAACAATGCGCTTTCGTTGCTGTTGAAGTGCGTTTATTGCCTCCCGAGCGGTTTCGCGAACCTCGTCGGCGAATTCCAGATAACCGACCAAGAGATTGTCTATGACAACGTAAACAACCGAGTTTCCTCGCTCATTTGCCGCGGCAACCTTCACCAAATCTTGGACGTCGATAGGCACGTTATTCGAAGTCAAAATACCTGCGCTGCCAACCAGAACAGAACTGCCATCCATTCGAGCGCTCACACCCATGGGGTGCGGCTCAAGCTCATAGAGCGAAACTTCCTGCACCCTGCGAGCGGCAGACTCAAGCAAAATCACCCGGGCCAAAGGGTGATCGCTGTTCTCATCGGCAGCTGCGGCTACAGCCAAAACATCGTTCGCCGACCCCAGAGAAGTGCCCTTGGCGAGGTGAATCTCGATCAACATCGGCTTACCGGTTGTCAGGGTACCGACCAGGTTCAAAACGATCACATGCGACTTGCGGATTCGATACAAGGCGGTTCGAGCCTTTACTAGGACTCCCCCAGAACCAGCAGCCGAGGCAACTAGAACATTCACAAGGCCGCTGGCGTTGCTCACCACGGCAAGGTTTGCCGCCAGTAACACCGCTGCCGCACAATAAACAGCATTCGGCCAATGTGCCTCATCGAGAACCAGCCAAAGACCCGCGCCAATTAGAGATGCCGCAATAGTTAAAACAAACAGGCCCGAAGTTAGCCGAGCCGATAGCGTATCGACGCTTGATCGCTCATCGGCGAGTTCGGCAACTTTGCGAGTGAAGTTATGCACCAACATGTCACCACCAACCGCGGTGACTCTAATCGTTAGAGACTTATTGCTCTTCTTTGCCGACACATTCAGAGTGCCAGCAAAAACCGAAGAACCTTCCGATTTTTCAACCGAAACCGATTCACCGGTGATTGCAGATTCTTCAAGAGAACTTGAACCCTGCACCACAACGCCATCGGCCGGCACAACAGCCCCAGGTCGCACCAGGACTATGTCGCCGATCTCCAGCTCACTCGCCCTTACTCGGTTTATTTCGTTATCAAACAAAACGTCGGCATATTCCGGGAGAAGTGACACCAGGTCTGGCGATGCGTGAGCAACTCGAGCCGAAAGAGCAGTGAAATACCAGTCGCCGACAGCCAAAATCGAGGCCACCGAAGCCGCTTGCCACCAGCCGTCGATCCTCCACTCAACGAGGCTCTGCCAAACCGCATAACCAGAGAGAACCAAAAGAGCGAGGCCACCTAAAACGTTTTGCCCACGAACACCAGATCGAAGCTCACGAACAGCCGACACCCAGAGACGCAAACTGCCAACAAAAACCGCCGAGGCACCAAGACCCAGCAGAATCCACTGATCCATGCTCGAAGAAATGACCTGGTTAAACACCGCTGGTGAAACTACCAAAACCCCAATAGTCAACGCCAGGGTCGCAAAAACCCCCACCTTGCTAAGCGTTGAGAAACCTTTATGTTTGCGCATGTCTTAGAAAGTCTAAGAACTCTTGACACAATAAAGGCATGAAGGTCACAAAATACGAGCACGCTTGCCTGGTTCTTGAGCAAAACGACGAGAAGGTCATCATCGACCCCGGCTTCTACACCCGCCCAATCGAAGGCGAAACCAACGTAAAAGCGATCGTGATAACTCACATGCACGACGATCACTGCTTCGAAGAACAAATCGACCGAATTCTTAGAGAAAACCCGGAAGCCGAAATCTTTGGCACCGATGAAGTCGTCAAAAGAATCGGCCCGAGAAAGGCAACAGCTGTTCACCACGGAGACTTCTACAACGCTGGGAGCTTCACCCTCGAATTCTTTGGCGACATTCACGCCGAGATTCACCGAAGCATCCCGCTAATCCAAAACTGCGGTGTGATGGTAAACGACTACCTCTACTACCCCGGCGACTCTTTCACCCGCCCAGATCGCACCGTCGAGCTTCTCGCCTGCCCATCAAGCGCCCCTTGGGCAAAGATCTCAGAGATGATCGACTTCGTCGCAGAAGTCAAACCAAAGCGCACCTTCCCGACCCACAACATTCACCTGAGCGACCTCGGCCACCAGATGTATAACGGCCGAATCAAAGCCGGCACCGAGGCAAACGGCGGCGAATTCTTCTTCATTCAGCCCGGCGAATCACACACCTTTTAAAGCAAAAAAGCAGCCGATTTCTCGACTGCTCACCTTGCTGGGGTACCTGGACTCGAACCAAGAACAAAGGATCCAGAGACCTCCGTGTTGCCAATTACACCATACCCCAAGGTATTTTTCAGGGCCTAGGCCCGAGTACCAATACTAGCCAATCTGTTGGTTGTCGGCAAACCTTCAAAGATATCAACTCTTACGGGTTAGCGCTGTGAACTTTCTTTTTTTAATAACCTTTTTCTTGACCAAAGCAGTCGTCTTAACCATCGGAGCAGCTGAAGCCTCGGGAGTTGGAATGGTTGAAACGTAAGGGTTAGGGCTCGGTTGAGTCCCAAGTGGGTAACTCGGCACCCAAGTTGGAACGACAACGAATTTTAGACTCGGATTACTATTTGCGATGTTGTTATCGGCATCGCAGTCAGCCTGAGTGTCGCAGAAAAATACAACCAGACCGACCTCTGTAACAGTCATAAATTGAAATCTTGGGTGAAACCGAAGTACATAGTCAGTGAGTGCGTCCTGCTGACTAGGTGACAGCAAACTTGGATCTACATCAACAACAGCGCCAATTGCCGCTAAGTGATCTAGCCAAGGCCCTTTTGGAGGTTCCTTGCTATAGAGCCAGTGATTTTTCCAATCAGATCCCTCGTATTCCCTAATCAGATACTCATGGAAGTCGGCGCTCGGCTCCGCCATCTTGATCAAGTTGGCCGCCGAATTGGTCTTGTCTACTGTAGATGGATAATTCGCTGGAGCTGCCGCCTGAGCCGCAGGGGTCACACCTACAATGAGTGCACCAGCAGCGAGGGCACTCAAGATTCGATTCGAAGTTGCCTTTTTCATTGAATTCCTCCAATGATTAGAGCATCGCTGACACTGGTCGAATTAGAGATGTTTGCAATTGTGCAGTAGGCAGCGCCTCCGACTTGGATTCGCCCAGAAATTAGTCCTACTGCATATTTGTTCGAATTACCATCCTGTTGGACAGCGGGCGATCCCGAATCACCGGGAACACACTCGCTAGTGCCGATAACTGTGTTGTGCTTGTAAATGAAACCCGGCCCAGACAAAGTAAAGTCACGCCCATTTTGACCAGCGATAGCTGCCAAGGGAGAACCGCACTGAGATAAGCCGGTTGATCGCTGATAGAAGCAAACAAAGGATGAATCTGCATCATGCGAGCCAACTATTCTTTGGGGCACACCACCTGACAGTTTTGTCAATCCCTGAGAGCTCGTTCCAACAGCTGCAAAGGCAAGGTCTGATTGGGTTACTGTATCGATATTTACGTAGGCAATAGGTTGCCCGTTGTACGTGTATGTCGTGCCTGCAAAGGTATTTGGTGCGAAACAGTGCGCAACCACGAGCACGCCAATGTCATTCCCGCTCATGGCGGGGAATCCGCCGGCACAACTGGCGCTTAGGCTCATTCCACCAACGACATTTACCAATAGTTGATAGGAGAAACTGTTGTCGACGACTACTTTTATCAGTTCGGAATTAGGTTGCCAAAGAGACGAGGACTCGAGGAAGTTGATCGCACTCTGGTTTGCCGTTATGAGAACTTTTTGGCCATCCTCTGACAAGGAGATTAGCGAGTTGAACCCGCTTGACGATAAAAGCTCGGCAGTTTGATCCGCCACAACAGAAGGTGAGGCTGAGCCTAAGATATCGGCCGAAGCAGCCTGGACTGGCATCAGCAATGAAACGGCAAGTGCCGCAGTCAGAATTTTTTTTCTAAACATACAACCCCAATCAACTTTGTTGACTTTTAGGATATCGCGGGCCGCAAAATGTGTCAAGCAGATTAAATAACTTTTTCTAAACGCGACATTGTTTTATGTCGCCCTAGAATCTCCATCGACTCAAACAGCGGCGGTGAAACCCTGCGACCCGAAATAGCAGTGCGAAGAGGCCCAAAAGCGTTGCGCGGCTTGAGTTCCATCTCTTCGATCAACTTCTTGTTGAGCGCATTCTGAATAGCCTCGGTGTTCCAATCAACACCGTCGAGAGCTTCAATTGAAGCGCGGACGATCTCAGCAGCGTTCTCTGGCAGGCCCGCCTTGGCGTCGTCCTCGATAACAACACTCTCGGTGAAAAGGAACGCCAGAAGCCCTGGGGCCTCGCTCAAAACAGTCAAACGCTCCTGAATCAAAGGAGCAGCCGCGGTGAGAATAGCGTCTTCTTCAGCCGAAACCGAACCACCTAGAACACCTGCGCTCTGCAGGTATGGCACCAAACGAGCCTTGAAGTCATCGAGACCCAAAAGGCGGATGTGAGCCGCGTTAATTGCGTCTGCCTTCTTCTGATCGAAACGTGCCGGGTTAGGGTTCACGTTCACAACGTCAAAGTTCTCAGCAAGCTCATCAAGGGTGAAAATGTCACGCTCATGCGAGATGCCCCAACCCAAAAGTGCTAGATAGTTGAGCAAACCCTCCGGAATAAACCCGCGGTCACGGTGGTGAAATAGGTTCGACTCAGGGTCGCGCTTCGAAAGCTTCTTGTTGCCATCACCCATCACGTATGGCAGGTGACCAAAGCGGGGAATAAAGGTTGTGATGCCGGCCTCAACCATCGCGTTATACAAAGCAATCTGGCGCGGGGTCGAAGACAAAAGGTCTTCACCGCGCAACACGTGAGTAATACCCATCAAGGCATCGTCAACCGGGTTCACCAGCGTGTAGAGAGGCTGGCCATTCGGGCGAACCACAACAAAGTCGGGGAACGAACCGGTTGGGAACGTGATTTCACCGCGAACCAAGTCATCAAACGAGATGTCGCAGTCAGGCACTCTCAAGCGCAACGCCGGGGTCACGCCCTCTTTGCGATACTTTGCGCGCTCCGCGTCGTCGCGCTCCCAGTTGCCATAGCCAAGCTGCTTTGCTCGACCCTCAAGCTCGTTTCGGGCATCGATCTCTTCGGCGTTCATGTATGACTCATAAACGTGACCAGATGCCTTCAGCTTCTCGATCACATCAAGATAAATAGCACCGCGTTCGCTCTGACGGTATGGCTCGTTCGGGCCACCAACGCCAACACCTTCGTCCCAGTTCAAGCCAAGCCAACGCAGGGCCTCAAGGATCATCTCAAACGACTCTTCGCTGTCACGCTCAGCATCGGTGTCTTCAATACGAAACACAAACTTGCCACCCGTGTGGCGAGCGTAAGCCCAGTTGAACAAAGCCGTGCGCACCAAACCAACGTGCGGAGTACCGGTTGGCGATGGGCAGAAACGAACCACAACGTCTTTACCAGACGCGGTCGTGAAGGGTGCTGTGATGGCTGAAGTCATTATGACTACGAGTTTAGCCTTTGGGTTAATGCTTAGGTTTTTTGACCTGCTGCTTCTTAACTACACGCTTCTTAACTACAGGCTTCTTAACAACTGGCTTGGCTGCAGGCTTTGTGCCCAACTGAACCAAAGTGCTCTTGAGAATAATGCTTGAGCCCTGAAGGCTGTAAGGCAGCAGGTTGCCGTATAAAGCTGACTCGCCATCGTTGACAAGAATCTGGTCGAGCGCTTTTTCAGAGAGCTTGTAGTCAGCATCACCTGGGAGTGAGACGAGGTTCGCAGCTGGCGTGTTTGCAAAATACCGGCGGACCTTGGCCACCAAGGCTGGAGTCGCGGTTGATGTCAGGTAAAGGTTTTCCTTATGGGTGTACCAATCGAATCCCCAACCTTGAATTTCGAAAGTCTTGAGAGTGGTCACCACGTCGCTTACTTTTCGATCGATGGCATCAATTTCGTCGTTTGTCGCAGCCCTTTGGGCATTCGGCAAAACATCGACATAAAAAGCCTTGAACATACCGACGTGCAAGAAGTAACGCATCCAACAAGGGGACGGCTGCTCATTGAAAACGCGGTGGACCATATCTCCGACAAAAGTCAGAACTCGGTGGACATTGATGTCGTAGCCGCTGCAATCTTCGGTTGAGTCGTAGGTGCCGTAAGGAAGCGTGTAGGTGTTGGTTGGGCTAGGAGTTGGCGCTGGGGTCGGGTAGCTGGTTGCAATAGCCGGACTCATAGCCATCGAAGAAACTAGAACGGCGCCGAATACCGAAACTGCAAATGCTGTTTTCTTCTTCACGGTTTACTTCTTTCTTCGCTTTCGGCCAATCGGTGTTCCAACTCGAACACTACCTGAACCTGTGCTTATTCGAGCACGGTTTTTACCACCGAACGACAGCCTCAGCCACTTTGGGCCGATAGTAGTGCGAACGCCACTCTTAGTTATGTTGATGCTGAATAGTCCCATGTCTCCCCCCTAGGCAACGGTGTTCGTTAGTGTGCCAATGCCTTCGATCGAGATCTCAACGGTTTGGCCGGCTTCTATTTCGCCGATGCCCGCTGGTGTGCCGGTGAGAATGATGTCGCCAGGCAGCAGCGTCATTGCCTGCGAAACGTGAGCGACGATCTTCTCGACCTTGTGAATCATGAGGTCAACCGAGGCGTGCTGGCGGATTTCGCCGTCGACTCTGGTTTCGAGAAGCTGGCCGTCTGGGCGAAACTCGGTTTCGATCCACGGGCCGACTGGGCAGAAGGTGTCGAAGCCTTTAGAGCGCGTCCACTGCCCATCTTTTGCTTGAAGGTCGCGGGCGGTTACGTCGTTGGCGATGGTGAAGCCCATGATTACGTCGTAAACGTCTTCTTCTTTTACATTCTTGGCGATTGAGCCGATGACGATGGCTAGTTCACCTTCGTGGTCAACGTGCTCAGAGATGCTTGGCAGCACGATGGTTTCTTTGTCGGCGATCAGCGAGGTGCTTGGCTTTAGAAAGATCAGTGGCTCGGTTGGGAGGTCGCCGCCCATTTCGGCTGCGTGGTCGGCATAGTTTTTGCCGATGCAAACGATCTTGGTGGTTGGCAGCGTTGGCGGGAGCACGTGAACATCTTTGAGCGGGATTCGCTCACCGGTGGTCTCGTAGTCACAAAACTCTGGGTGACCTTTGAACAGGGCAATCTCTGGTCCGTCGAGGACGCCCCAGCGAGGCTCCCCCTTGATAGCAAACTTGACGACGCGCATTAGCTGAGCTTCACCATCCAGTTGTGACGGTCTTCGACCGTGCCGTATTGAATGCCGGTGAGTTCTTCGCGAAGGCTCACGGTTAGGGCGCCTGGCTCAGGGTTCTCTTTGCCAAGCGTTTCGTTCTTGCTCAAGAACTGACCGACCGGGGTGATAACCGCAGCGGTTCCGCAGGCAAAGACTTCGACGATTTCGCCAGAGTTCATGCCTTCGCGAACCTCATCGAGGGTGATCTTGCGTTCATCGATCTGCAAGCCGCGGTCCTTGATTAGCTGAATGACCGATGATCGGGTGATCCCGTGAAGAATCGTGCCGTCGAGTGCTGGGGT
>CANGNZ010000025.1 GCA_947455435.1 Microbacteriaceae bacterium | reverse complement strand
TCGGCAGAGCAACTGACTCTTAATCAGTGGGTTCTCGGTTCAAGTCCGAGGGGGTGCACGAAATCCCGGTTCCTTCTCACGAGGGCCGGGATTTTACTTTTTGTGGCAGATTAGCAGGATGACAAACGCAGCAGACTTTGCCGGTATGACTGCAGACGAGCAGGTTGAGAGCCTGCGCGCGTGCGTTGCCGAGGTTCTCGAGCAATACGACCTTGTTGCCCCGGTGGCCGAGTCAATCAACCATGAATACAACTCGACCTTCAAGGTGAGTGCTGGTGCGGGTGAAACTTTCGCTTTGCGAATCAATGTCAACTCTGAGCGCTCAATCGAAAACCTCAATGCCGAGATCTTCTTGGTCAATGCGATTGAGTCTGTGAAGACGCCAAAACCTGTTGCGAACAAGGATGGCTCGTTTGTCACCACCGGTTGGCACGAGGCTACGGGCAGAAAACTAAGTGCGGTTATCTACACCTGGCTAGATGGTGAAGAACCTGGTGATGAGCCGACAGATGAGCAGCTCTTTGCTCTTGGGGCTGCGATGGCAAAGCTGCATGCTGAGGCAAAAGGTTTGGTGTTGCCGCTTGGTTGCGAGTTGCCTGAATACTCAGACTTCTTTTGGGGGAGCCCCGACATGTTGTTGGGTGATTCAAGCGAGTTGAGTTCGCCTGAGAAGGCACTGGTTGGAGCGGCCAAGGTAAAGGTCGAGAAGGCGCTCGCCGAATTACAAGAAACCGACAAGCCGCAGCCTATTCATGCCGACCTTCACCCATGGAACGTTATGTGGCACGAAGGGGAGTTGTCTGTCTTTGACTTCGATGACTCGGGTATTGGGTTGCCGGTGCAAGATCTGGCAACGTCGTTGTATTACCTGGACACACCGGAGCAAGAAGAGGCGCTTTTGGCTGGTTACAAAACCGTCTCAGAGTTGCCGGCTTATAGCGAGCAGCAAATGAAGTTGCTTTTGTTGCAGCGCAGAATCCTGCTGCTTAACTACCTATACGAGACTACGAACCCGGAGCATCGAGCGATGATTCCTGACTACCAGGTTGAGACGCTTCGTCGAATCAGGGCCACCAGAAACTAGTTGGCTTTCTCTAGGATTCATCGGGCAAACAATATCTATGACCGGTCATGACCGAATTCCCTGCGTCAACGCAAGTTACCGTGTTTTGAACGCCATGTCGGCGTGCGTAAACAAAGGGGAAAAATGAGAAAACGGAACATAGCTGTCTTTAGTGCAGCGATTTTTGCTTTAGGCGTCGTGCTAAGCACCCACAACATTGCCAACGCAGCAACTGGTGACGTTTCGAATAACGTTGTTGGATCAGTTGTCGCACCAGCGTCATACAACTGCCCATTCGGTGGATCAATAGATTCAGCGATGCGGCAGGACTTTAATTTGCTCACTAATTCAAAAACTCTATCCACTCCGGTTATCAAGAATGCCAAGTTTGTAGGAATAAAGCAGTCACTTACTTGTGGAACATGGCTCTATGGTTTCTCATTCGAAAGTCTTGGTGCACCTGCAATTAACGACGTGGTCTGCCAAGGTAAAAACTTTCAAGGTTCGTTACCGTCGGCTGCTTGGTTGAAGATTCAAGGTAAAAAACTATGCAACAAATAGACGTAACCGGAACTGTGAAGCTTGTAAGAAGACTTTGGATTTCTGCCGGATTCACTTGGAACGGATTCTCTATCGGAGTCAAGAGCGGTGACCAGATCCAACAAACAAAGTACTTCACGCTCCAATCGTTTGTTAACCCGTATGGCGCGATTTATACCCACAGCGCGGTTAATTAATTCATCATTTTCTCGGGTGGTTGCTTAGGCAATCACCCGAGAACTATTTAATGAAGTCGGCGATGACAATTTTCTTCATGCGTCGAAGTGCTTCGTTGGCGTAGGTGCGCTTCTCGGGGTCTGGGTTGCCTAGGTGGTCGCGCATCTGGATTGGCGATACCTGCCAGCTGACGCCCCACTTGTCGTAGCACCAGCCGCACTGGTTTTCCTTGCCTTCTTTGGTAATGGCGTTCCAAAGCCTGTCTACCTCGTCCTGGCCGTCAACGCTGATGCTCAGCGAGATCGAATCGTTGAAGGCGGGGCCGCCGGGCCAGTTGAGGCCGATGAATTCGTGGCCATAGATGTCAAAGTCGGCGGTGAAGAGGTCGTCGCCGTTCATGTTCTTTGAGTGAATAGTTGCCCCAAAGGTTTCTTCGTAAAAGTCGAGTGCTTCTGCCATGTTTCCGGGGAACCAAAGGAATGTTTTTAGTGTCGGTTGTGCTGTCATGTTTGAAGCCTAACGAGGCGCATAATGAGATTGAAAGAAGAACGGAGGTGTTTTAGATGTCAGAAAAAGAATGTAACTGCGGCAGCAACTGCCAGTGCCAGCAGAACAACCAGAAGAGCTGCGGTTGCGGTGCAGGTTGCGCTTGCGGTAAGTAGAAAGAAAAGAATATGACCAGCATTGACTGGGACGCCCTTCGCGAAGTTGCGAAGAAGGCTATGGCGCACGCCTACGCGCCTTACTCGAAGTTTCCGGTGGGAGCAGCTGCTCTCACCGAAGACGGTCGAGTTGTTTCTGGCTGCAATGTGGAGAACGCTTCATACGGGCTCGGCCTTTGCGCCGAGTGTGGTTTGGTTTCAAACCTGACCATGTCCGGCGGGGGCAAACTCGTTGCATTCACCTGTTGCGATGGCAACGGGAACATTCTTATGCCTTGCGGACGTTGCAGGCAGCTTTTGTTTGAGCACTCTGCTCCTGGGATGGTTCTCGAAACCGTTTCTGGTTTCAAAACAATTGAAGAGGTTTTGCCAGATGCCTTCGGGCCGCGTGATCTTGAGGCTTTCAACAAATGAGTTTTGATGCAGTTCAGCTGATTGTCGAAAAGCGCGAGCGCGGGGAACTTTCTACCGAGGCCATAAATTGGCTGGTTGAGAATTACACCAACGGCGTGGTCGCCGATTATCAAATGTCGGCAATGACCATGGCCATCTTGCTGAACGGTATGAGTAGACGCGAGATCAAAGACTTGACCATGGCGATGATCGCCTCGGGGGAGCGCCTAGATTACTCAGGGCTTGGAATGCCAACCGCCGACAAACACTCGACCGGCGGTGTTGGCGACAAGATCACCTTGCCTTTGGCTCCGCTTGTCGCGGTGTTCGGGGTTGCCGTGCCGCAGCTTTCGGGTAGAGGTCTTGGACACACCGGCGGCACTCTAGACAAGCTCGAGGCCGTGCCGGGTTGGCGCGCAGCGTTGTCGAATGACGAAATGTTTAGCCAGTTGCAGAGAGTTGGTGCTGTGATTTGCGCGGCTGGTTCTGGATTGGCCCCTGCCGATAAAAAGCTTTATGCGCTTCGCGACGTAACCGGCACGGTTGAGGCGATTCCGCTGATTGCGTCCTCGATTATGTCGAAGAAGATTGCCGAAGGAACCTCTGCTTTGGTGCTCGACGTGAAGGTTGGTTCTGGCGCTTTTATGAAGACGCTTGATCGGGCAACCGAGTTGGCCCAGGTGATGGTCAAGTTGGGTCAGGACGCCGGTCTCAAGGTTTCGGCTCTGTTGACTGACATGTCGACACCGCTCGGGCGCAAGATTGGTAACTCGCTCGAAGTCGAAGAGTCGGTTGAGGTTTTGGCTGGCGGTGGGCCGTCAGATGTTATCGACCTAACCGTGATGCTTGCCGAAGAAATGCTGCGTTTGGCCGGTGTTGAGGGCGATGTTCGTGCGGCTTTGAACGACGGACGCGCGATGGACAAGTGGAACGAGATGATTCGCGCGCAGGGCGGCGACCCAACGGCTGCGATGCCGGTTGCGAAGCACTCACACGTCGTTGTAGCTGAGTCTGACGGCGTTTTGGAGCAACTTGACGCACTAAGCGTTGGTGTTGCTTCGTGGCGTCTGGGGGCCGGTAGAGCCACCAAAGATGACTTGGTTCAGCTTGGCGCAGGAATTGAATTGCACGCCGTTCAGGGCGAAACGGTTCGCGCTGGTCAGCCGCTGATGACCCTGTTCAGCGATGACGAAGATCGCTTCACTCGTGCGATCGAATCACTTTCAGGCGGAATCAAGATTTCTAACGTTGCACCAACCGATAGAGTGCTTTTGTTGGGTCGAGTTACGGAGTAAACATGTCTGACCACAAGGTTGTTGCGCCTGAGCTTTCGGTGTTGCGCGAAAGACACTCATCGAAGTGGCGCAGGTTCCCTTCAGACGTTTTGCCGCTGCACGTTGCCGAAATGGACTTTCAGATTGCCGAGCCAATTGCCGCTCGCATCATCAAGATGACCACAGAGAACGACCTTGGCTACCTTGGCCCGGTGCCCGAGGTTTCGGCAGCTTTCGAAAAATTTGCCGCCAAACGTTGGGGTTGGCAGATCGACCCTCGCTACATGCACCTCGCTACCGATGTTGGTGTTGCCGTTGTCGAGTTTTTGCGCACACACGCCAAACCTGGCGAGAAGGTAATCATCAACCAGCCGGTTTACAACGGGTTTCACCACTGGCTTGAAGAGCTCGAGATCGAACTCGTCGACGTTCCACTTATCACAGGCAACCACGAATACCTTCTAGACCTCGACGGCATCGAAAAGGCGTTTGCTGCTGGCAACCGGTTCTTGCTACTTTGCAACCCGCACAACCCGGTTGGTCGCGCCTTTAGCCGCGAAGAGCTAACCGGTTTGGCTGCACTGGCCCGCAAATATGACGCGGTTGTGTTGAGTGACGAGATTCACGCACCGCTCACCTATGGCGAGTTTGCCCCTTACCTCTCATGCGGCGACGACGCGGCCGCCACGGGTGTTTGCATCACGTCGTCCTCGAAGTCTTGGAACCTTGCCGGTTTGAAGATTGCCTTCTTGCTCGCTCAGTCACCCGAAATGAACGCCAAGCTAAACGCTCTGCCTGAAGCAATGCACTGGCGTTCGAGCATCGTCGGCGCCTTTGCGATGGCAGAGGCATTCGAAAACGGTGAGCCTTGGCTTGATGCAACGTTGGTGACTCTAAAAGAAAACGCCGAGCATCTGGTTTCGGAGTTGGCACGAGTGTTGCCTTCGGTGAAAACTCACATTCCCGAAGCGGGTTATTTGGCGTGGCTAGATATTTCTGAGCTTGGTTTAACCAACGAAGAAATCTTCACCAAAGCCAAGGTTGCGCTAGTTCCAGGCCCAGACATGGGTGGCTCAGCCTACGAAAACTTTGCTCGCTTCAACTTTGCGACCTCTAAGGAGATCATCACAGAAGCCTTAGAGCGAATTCAGCGCGCTCTCTAGATCCTTCAACAGGTCGTCCACGTTTTCGAGCCCTACCGAAAGTCTCACGGTCGATGTCGTGATTCCCATCTTGGCTTGCGTCTCGGCATCGAGGCGTCGGTGAGTGGTTGACGACGGGTGGGTCATCAGGCTCTTCGAGTCACCGAGGTTGTTCGAGATATCAATCACGCGTAGAGCATTCATGACCGCGAAAACCTGCTCTTGCGGCAGGTTGAACTCGATGGCCAAGGTTGTGCCGCCACCGCGCATCTGCTTTTTGGCAAGCTCGTGTTGCGGGTGGCTCTTCAAGAACGGGTAGCAGATGTTCTTAATGGCCGGGTGGCTTTCGAGTCGCTCGGCGACGGTCTGCGCCGTTGAGTTCATCTTCTCAACGCGCATGGTGAGCGTCTCGAGGCTCTTTAGAAGCACCCAGGCGTTGAATGCGCTCATCGAAGGGCCGGTGTGGCGTATGAACGGCTTTAGAACGTTGTTGATGTAGTCGTTGCTACCGAGCACGGCACCGCCAAGAACGCGTCCCTGGCCGTCGATGTGCTTGGTTGCCGAATACATCACCACGTCAGCGCCTAGAGCAAGCGGGCTCTGCAAAACCGGTGAAGCCATGACGTTGTCGACGATGACGGTTGCGCCAACCTTGTGGGCGAGCTTCGAAACCATCGCGATGTCGACGATCTCCATGAGCGGATTGCTTGGTGTCTCGATGAAAACAACCGCGGTTGGTTCGCTAAGTGCCTTAGCCCAGTCGGCTTCGCTGGTGCCTTCAACCAGAATCGTTTCGACGCCCCACTTGGGCAGAATCTCGGTGAGTACGACGAAGCAAGACGAGAACATGGCGAGCGAGGCAACCACGCGGTCGCCCGACTTAACGATGCTGGCGACAGATGCGAACATCGCGGCCATTCCAGAAGCAGTTGCCTTGCAAGCCTCTGCGCCTTCGATGGCAGCCAAACGCTGCTCAAACATTGCGACGGTCGGGTTGTCGAAGCGTGAGTAGAGAAAGTGTTCGGTCTCATCGCGAAACGCACTAGCTGCCTGCTCGGCGCTGTCGTAGGTGAAGCCGCTAGAAAGGTAGAGAGCCTCGCCAGTCTCGCCAAAACCAGAACGCATCAAACCGCCGCGCACAGCGGTGGTTTCTGGGTGGAGTTCCCATTCTGGTGATTTGCCGGTTCCGGCGTTCTGGTAACCCCAGGGTTGATTGCGTTGAGTCATGCAATCAAGATTAGCGGGCTACTCTTCGCCGATGTCTTCGTTCCAGAGGGCGTCATTGTTTTCGATGAAGTCGCCCATCAGCTTGATCAGGCCTGGGTCGTTCATGACCTTGACCTCGCAGCCGTGTTCGGCGACCCAGTCTTGGCCGCCCATAAAGTTTTTGTCGTCGCCCACGAGGACGCGCCCGATGCCGAACTGCCTGATCAAACCAGAGCAGTACCAGCATGGTGAAAGTGAGGTGGCGAGCGTTACCTTGCGGTAGCTGCGCTGTCTGCCAGCGTTTCTGAAAGCGCTGGTTTCTCCGTGCATCGAGGCGTCGCCTTCTTGCACGCGGAGGTTGTGGCCACTGCCTAGCAGCGCGCCGTTCTCGTCGAAGAGGGCAGCCCCAATGGGGATGCCACCCTCCGCGAGACCGAGGTGTGCCTCGGCAATGGCAACGCTGAGCTTCTCTTCATCAGTTGCGAAGATTTGTCCAACCTTGAATTCCATTGCCGAGGCCTCTCGTTAGGGGTTTGTAATTAGTCCTTCTTGCGCATTGGCACTGCCAACACGTAGTAAAGAAGGGCTGCGATTACGAAGCCGACCAGTGCGGTGATGTCTGGCACGTCAACAAGTGATCCGTCTGGAAGCTTGAAGAAGTGCAGAGCCACTGCGAGTGGGCCATGGTAAGCAACCTGGCTAGCGAAGCCCCAGATTGAGAAACCGGTAGCAACAACGAATGCAACCAGTCCGGCAGAGAAGTGCTCTGGCGCAAGTGCACGCTTTCCAGCGTCCTTGCCACCCGAGATGAAGCGCTCTACTAGAACGATTGCGATCCATGGAGCGACCCAGTAAGAAACAACCAAAAGGAAGTTCTCAAGCTGGTGAGCAACGTGACCATCGGCTACGCCAAGGTACGAGATGAATCCACCTGCGACACCTGCAACAGCAACCATGATGGCGCGACGCGACTTGAATCCGAGCTTGAAGCCCATGGCCAAGAACGACATTGCACCCGAGTAAACGTTTAGGACGTTTGCCGAGATCGAACCAATGACGATTGCAAGAAGGGTGATTCCACCGAAGCCACCGAGAGTCTTGGTGAAGTCAGCGGTTGGGTTTGAACCGAAAACCGAGCCGGCACCTAGGACGTTGAATGCAAGTGCACCAATAGCCATGATGATGGTGGTTGACAGGAAGTTACCTGAACCGGCTGCTAGACCAAGGCGAGCCTTGTTGGTGTTAGCAGGTAGGTAGCGAGTGTAGTCAGATGCGAAGGCTGTCCAACCAGCGGTGTAGCCGTAAGCGGCACCGGCAGCAAGAGTGAAGCCTGCCCACGGGAACTCAGCTGCAGGGTCTGCCTTAGCAACGTTGAAGATGCCGTCGTGGCCTAGGACCATGATGATGACGACAAGCCAAACCGCAGCCAAGAAGTATGAAGCGTAACGCTCCCATTTCTGGATCAGGTTGTGACCAACGAATGCGATGCCTACCTGGAGCAGAATCACGATTGCAAGTGACGCAAAGATACCAATGTTCAATAGCGCATTGAGAGCTAGGGTTCCTGAAACGGTGTTTACTGCGAACCAGCCAATACCGGCAACAAGGGTCGATAGACCTGAAGGAATCAGGTTACCGAACTTGCCGAAGGCGTTGCGGCCGAGCACCATCTGAGGTAGACCAGCTTCTGGCCCCCAGGTGCTCAAGATGCCGTGGGTGATACCGGCTAGGCCGTTACCTACGACGATGGCGAGTAGTGCCTGCCAGATGTTGAGTCCGAAGCCAATTGCTAGAGCTCCGACGAATACGGTTGCGAACTCGAGGTTCGGGGACGACCAAACAGTGAAAAGGTGCCACGGTTTGCCGTGACGTTCACCCGATGGGATTGGGGCGACGTCGTTGGTTTCGATTGCACCTGCCGAGGCAGGGTTAGTGTTTGTTTTTGCCATGTCTGAAGCCTAGTAAACGCTTTCCTGTGAATTTGCCGATAACGCCGTGTTTTCGAAACTTAATTTCTTTATTTTTGGGGTTTAGGGTTGAGGCGAAATGAGCGAAATCCAATTCCCGCAAATCGCACCTCGAGTCGAGGGTGATTTGGTGACACTGGTTCAGCTCGATTTAACGTTTTTTGACGAGGCTTTCGCGGCGGCGAAAGAGCCCGAGACTCGTCGTTTGACTGCGACGAAGCAAATTTTTACTGAAACGCAGATTCGTGAATGGCTGGCAACGCGTCCGGGTTCTTCGCAACGCCTTGACTGGGCGATCTTGCATGTGGGTGAGTATGTGGGCGAAATGGTGTTGAACGAGTTCAATGCCGAGAAGCGATCTATGAACCTGAGAATCGCCTTGGCAGGGCCGCAAGTCTTTGGCCATGGGTTTGGCTCGGAGGCAGTGGCGCTCGCCGTGGATTTTGGTTTAGAAACTCTGGGTCTGACAAAAATAACGCTCGAGGTGTTGGTTGAGAACGCTCGCGCAATTGGCGCCTATGAAAAGGTTGGGTTTGTTGCTGGTCGGCAATTCTCTGAAGGCAAGCTGCGGTTTTTGCGAATGAGCATCAACCGGTTTGATCGATTGTTGGCTTTGGCCGAGCGCAAAATGGCTGAGCACCTAGATGTTGAGGTTTGGTCTTTCAAGTGGGACAACGCCAAAAGACGAGCCGGTCTTTGTAACTATCGAGACAAAACAATTTCGATTTCGACTTATCACGCTCAAGTGCACTCGCTCGATGAAACCATGCAGGTTGTGCTGCACGAGATTGCTCATGCACTTTCTGGTAAGACTGCTGCTCACGGCAAAGAGTGGTTGGCCACTGCAAAGTCGATCGGTTACCGGGCCGAGAAATTCACTGGCAAAGAGATTGCCTCGGAGTTTGCGCCTTGGGTTGGGTTGTGCCCGGCTGGTCACGAGCACTTTCGCTATCGCAAACCGACGAGAGCCTTAGCTTGTGGTTTGTGCGGGCGGGCTTTTTCTAAAGCGAACCTGATCGTATGGCGATCCAGATAAGAAGCAGCGTCACAACGAACCCGGCGATGTAGTTGAGTTTGATGAAGTGCTTCCAGCCGCGGTTAGCCTTTTCGCATGTTTCGTCGGTGATGTTCCAAAACGGTCCAACGATTGTTAGGTAGGGCAGCGCAGCGAGGGCGGCCAGGTTGCCTGGGAATTGCAAAAACAATACGAGGACGCCTGCCAATGCGTAGGCGCTGAATGCCAGACGAGTGGTTGTGCGTGCGCCGACGGCCGTCGCAATCGAAGCGATGCCACCTTCGCGGTCGGCGATTACGTCCTGAACGGCGCCGAAAGCATGTGAAGCCATACCCCAGAGGGTGAATGCCGCGATTACGATCAGGTTTGCGACAAGGCTGGTCTTGGTGAGAGCCAGTGCGTAAATCAACGGGCCAACGAAGTGACTTGCCGAGGTTAGCGAGTCAAGAAACGGTTTCTCTTTGAAACGCAACCCTTTGGCGCTGTATGCCACGACGGTGAAAACAAATAGCGCCAAGAAAAAGTTGGCCAAGCCGTTGCCAACCGCGACTAGATAGACGATGAATGGCAGGCAGCCTAGGGCCGAGGCCCAAAGGATTAACGGGTGCCAGCGTTTTTCGCTGACGGCACCCTCGATGCCACCCTTGCGGGGGTTTCTAAGGTCGCTCTCGTAGTCGAAGACGTCGTTGATGCCATACATCAAGAGGTTGTAAGGAATCAGAAAAAAGAGGGTGCCAAGAATCAGCGTCAGGTCGATTTGCCTAGTGGCTAGGTAGTAGCCGGCAGCGAACGGGAACGCTGTGTTGATCCATGAGATTGGTCGAGAAACCCAGAACAGCTTTTTGACGGCGTTCACTTGTTCCTCTTTTCAACGAAAAACCAGATGGTTGGCATTAGTAGTGCCGCGGCAATGGTGTAGCCGAAGTCTTCTATTGGTGCAAGACCAATCTTGATGCCTGAGATGTTGTTTGGGTCGTAGGCGACGATTCCGCTGGCAATAATCAGGTTGTCGAAAACCGTGGTCAGCAAAAGCATCGGCAAGAGAACCTTGGCAACCGTGAGCCACTGCTTGCCTCGCAGAATGGCGAGCGCCGAGGAAGCCGCGATAGCCAAGAAGATGGCGTTCAGGATCGAATACGTCATTTGCTTCTCGCAAACTTGGCTGTGAGCAATAGGGCTGTGTAGCAGAGCACACCCAAGAAGAAAACTTCTTCGATCGGAAACTCCGGAAACAGCGTTATGCCAATCATGTGGTTGATGTTGCCTCTAAAGAAGATGCCGGCTGTGATGCCTGAAAGATCCCAGACCACAAAAAACAGGTAAGGAATGGCGAGGGTGATCAGGGCCTTCTTGGGTTTGCCAAAAAAGGCGAGCTTGTTTTTGTAGTCGAGCGTGGTTAGGCCGGCTAGTGAGAGAAGGAGTGCGCCGAGGTAGGCGAAACTCACTTCAAGCCCTTCCAGCCATCCTCAGCCACCGGAGTGATCTCGTGGTTTAGTGGGCCGGCTGAGCGGTCGTCCACGAGTCTCTTATAAACCAGTTCGGCGCCGATAAGGCACATCGGTAGACCGATGCCAGGCACGCTGTGGTGGCCCGCGTAATAAAGACCCTTGACCTTCTTCGAGACGTTGGCTGGTCTGAAGAATGCGCTCTGCTTGAGGGTGTGAGCCATTCCCAGTGCTGTTCCCTGCCACGCGTTGAGTTCATCAACGAAGTCACGAGGGCCCATGGTGCCGCGAACCACGATGCGCTCGCGGAGGTCGGGGATCTTTGCCCAATCAGCGATTTGGTCGATGATGCGGTCTGCTTCGCGCTCAAACGCTTCGTCACCGGTGCCACCCATTGACGGGTCGGCGGCGATTGGTACGAGCACGAACAGGTTCTCGTAGCCCTTCGGCGCAACAGTCGGGTCGCTCTTGCTCGGCGCGCAGATGTAGAGCGATGCGGGGTTCGGAATCTGGCGCTTGCCGTCTGCCTTGTGGAATACCTCTTCGAAGTTCTTGCCCCAGTCGTCTGAGTAAAGAAGGGTGTGGTGATCAAGCTGAGGAATCTCACCCTTTACGCCTAAGAACAAAAGCATTGCCGAAGGGCCTGGTACTCGTTTGTCCCACCACTTCTGCGGCAAGGTTTGCTCTTCTGGATTCAGCAGTTGGGTCTCAACGTGGTGGAGGTCGGCGTTACCAACAACAACATCGGCCTCGAAGAAGATGTCTCCCACTTTGACGCCCTTGACGGCGCCATTCTCGGTCACGATTTTGGTTACTCGCGAGTTGGTGTGCACGGTAACACCTGCACGCTTAGCAACCCGCTCAACCGCTTCGATGATCGAGTAAAAACCGCCCATCGGGTAGAAGACTCCCACGTTCATGTCGACGTGAGTCATCAGGTGGTACATGCTCGGTGTCTCGTAAGGGCTAGCGCCCAGAAATACCGCCGGGAAGTTGAGTATCTTGCGCAAGCGAGCGTCTTTTACGTGCTTGCCGGCGAAGGTGTCAAGTGGGGTTAGCAGGTGCTTGATAAAACGCCCTGCACGCTTAATTACCTCTGGGTGAGTAAACGACTTGGTGTTCTGAAAGTTTGTGTAGAGAAAGTGCTTGATGCTGAGGTTGTAGGCGTCTTCGGCTGAGTCAACATATGCCTGCAGGCGCTCGCCGGCGCCTGGTTCTAGTGACTCGAACAGCGCCTTATTAGAAGCCAGGTCAGACTTCACAACCAGACGATCAGACTCACCTTCGTTGATGGTCGAATACATCGGGTCGAGGCGCTTCAGGTCGAGCTCTGCGTTTGAGGTAGTGCCCATGAGCTTAAAGAACTGGTCGAAGGCGTCTGGCATTAGGTACCAAGAAGGCCCCATGTCGAACTTGAAGCCGTCTTTCTCCCAGGTGTAGGCGCGGCCACCCACGCGCTCGCGAGCTTCTAGAACGGTAACGCTCATGCCAGCTTTGGCGAGAATCCCGGCGGTTGCGAGGCCGGCGATGCCGCCACCAATCACTACAGCTTTTTTAGTCATTTGGGTAGGCCGCCTAATAGAACTTTGAGAATGATGAGAAGTTTCTTGAAGCTTGGAACACTGATGCGAGTGGTGATCAACGCGCTCGCCGGAGTCTTGGCGATTGAGTCGTTGAGTTCTTCAAATAACAAGTGGGCGGCAGCTACGGCTTTGCGTGAGGTTTTCGGCAGCAGGCGCAGCGAGATCGCCGACTTCGCCAGATCTGAGTTGATGTCGGCAACCAGTTCGTCGCGCTTGGCATCGGTGAGTTCGGCAACCTTTAGGCCAGGAAAATACGAGCGACCAAGGGCATCAGAATCGGCAGCTAGATCGCGCAAAAAGTTCACTTTTTGAAAAGCTGCACCCAGTGCGCGGCCGCCGGCAACCAGCTTTTCACGGTCGGAGATGCTGAAGTCTTTGCCGAGAATGAAAGCCTGAAGACACATTAGGCCAACGACTTCTGCAGAACCGTAAACATACTTATCGAACGAGGTCTTGTTGTGAACCGTCTTCCAGAGATCCATCCGCATCGACTCGAAGAAGGGCGCGATCAGTTTTCGATCAAAACCAACCGTGTTTGCAGTGTGTGCGAATGCGTGCACCACTAGGTTTGACGAGAAACGGTCGGTCAGCGCCCGATAGACCTCTTTCTCGAGGTCGTCGAGGGCATGAACAGGGTCAACCTTGCCACCTGCCGCGCGTGCCTCAGCCGCAGAACCGTCGACGATTTCATCGGCTACCCGGACCAAAGCGTAAATGTTTTCTACGTGCTGACGAATCTCTGGTGCAAGCAGGCGAGCGGCAAGACCGAATGAAGTCGAGTATGAGCGAATGATTACGCGCGACGAGCGCTCGGCGGCCTGCGTGTAGAGCGTCAGGCCTGTCGGTCGTTTGGTTGCGTCTGGGGCATTCATTTTTAGAGCCAGTCTCGCTTCTTGAAAGAAAGGTATAGGCCGCCCGAAATGATCACGATGGCAGCGCTCGAGAACCAGAAACCCCACTCTTGAGCAAAACCTGGGTATGGAATGTTTTGCCCATAGAAACCGGTGATAGCTGTTGGCACCGCGATGATCGCGGCCCAACTGGTCACCTTCTTCATAACTAGGTTCATTCGATTGCCCTGCAAGGTGAGGTTCGTTTCGAGCAGGGTAGTCACGAGGTCACGAAGGCTGTCTGTCCAGTCAGCGACACGCATCGTGTGGTCGTAGAGGTCTTGGTAGTAGGGCATCATGTCGTTGTGCAAAATGTCGCCGTTGTGCTTGAGTAGCGGGTTGATTACTTCTCGCATCGGCACTGCAGCTCGACGCAAAATCACTAAGGCTTTTCGCAGTGAGTATGAACGTTTCTGAATCGTGGTGTCTTGGGCCTTCGCGTCAAAAAGAATGTCTTCGAGTTCCTCTAGCTCGTCGTCCAAAACCTGGATCACATCAAAGTAGCCATCGAGGACAACATCCAAAATGCCCCAGAGCAGAAAGGCTGCTCCGTACTGAGACAGCTCAATCGATTCATCCCAGCGGCGTTTGACCGCATCGATATCGAACTCGTCACCGCGGCGAACGGTGATGACAGCATGCTTGGTGACAAAGACGGCGATCTCGGCGAGTTGAAGTTCGAGAGTTTCGTGATCGAATCTTGCCTGATACAGATTCACGTAGAGGTGAGTGTCGTAGTGTTCGAGCTTTGCTCGCTGGCGACCCCGAAGCGAGTCTTCGATGGCGAGAACATGAAGGTCCAGTTCTTCTTGAACGAGTTTGATTTCGTCCTCGGTTGGATCCTTCAGGTCGAACCAAACAAAGTTTTTGCCAGAGGCAATATTTTCTTCGAGTTGGTCTAGCGGAAAGCCTTCAGAAACTAGGGCTCCGTCGCGATACTGCCTACTAAGGGTCATGTCCCAATACTAAACTTGACCTCATGTCTGCAGATATCAAACCAAGAAGCCGCGATGTAACCGACGGCATCGAAAAGACCGCCTCGCGAGGCATGCTTCGCGCCGTTGGTATGGGCGACGAAGACTGGGTGAAGCCCCAGATCGGTGTCGCTTCTTCGTGGAACGAAGTCACCCCCTGCAACCTTTCGCTCGATCGCCTCGCAGACGCGGCCAAGCAGGGCGTGCACGCCGCCGGTGGTTACCCACTCGAGTTCGGCACAATCTCAGTTTCTGATGGCATCTCGATGGGCCACGAAGGCATGCACTTTTCGCTGGTTTCTCGCGAGGTCATTGCAGACTCGGTCGAAACCGTGATGCAGGCAGAGCGCCTCGACGGCTCGGTATTGCTCGCCGGTTGTGACAAGTCGCTGCCGGGCATGCTCATGGCTGCGGCTCGACTAAACCTTTCTTCGGTGTTTCTTTACGCCGGCACCATCGCTCCGGGCTGGGTTCGCCTTGAAGACGGCACCGAGAAGCAGGTCACGATCATCGACGCCTTCGAGGCCGTCGGTGCCTGCAAGGCCGGCAAGATGAGCGAAGAAGACCTCACCCGAATCGAAAAGGCTATTTGCCCTGGCGAAGGCGCTTGCGGCGGCATGTACACCGCAAACACCATGGCTTCGGCTGCCGAGGCGCTCGGCATGAGCCTGCCAGGTTCGGCTGCGCCACCGTCGGCAGACCGCCGCCGAGACAACTGGGCTCACCGCTCGGGCGAAGCAGTGGTCAACCTGCTCAAGCTCGGCATCACCGCCCGCGACATCCTCACCAAGAAGGCTTTCGAAAACGCCATCGCCGTGACCATGGCGTTTGGCGGCTCGACGAACGCCGTTCTTCACCTGCTTGCGATTGCTCGCGAAGCAGAGGTCGACCTAACCTTGGACGACTTCAACAAGATCGCCGACAAGGTGCCTCACCTTGGCGACCTAAAGCCGTTTGGTCAGTTTGTTATGGCCGACGTTGACCGTGTTGGTGGCGTCCCCGTTGTGATGAAGGCCCTGCTTGACGCAGGACTAATTCACGGCGACGCGCTGACGGTTACCGGCAAGACCGTTGCCGAAAACCTAGCTTCGATCAACCCGCCTGACCCAGACGGCAAGATCATTCGCTCGCTGAACAACCCGATTCACAAGACCGGTGGCATCGCAATTCTCAAGGGCTCGATGGCTCCAGAGGGTGCCGTTGTGAAAACCGCTGGCTTCGACCTCGAAGAGTTCACTGGCCCAGCTCGCGTCTTCGAGCGCGAGCGAGCAGCAATGGACGCACTCACCGAGGGCAAGATCTCGGCGGGCGACGTAGTGGTTATTCGCTACGAAGGCCCCAAGGGTGGCCCTGGCATGCGCGAGATGCTTGCCATCACTGCAGCAATCAAGGGTGCAGGTTTGGGCAAGGATGTTCTACTATTGACTGACGGACGATTCTCAGGCGGCACAACCGGCCTGTGCATCGGCCACATTGCACCAGAAGCCACCAATGGTGGGCCTATTGCTCTGGTGCGCGATGGAGACCTTATTCGGGTCGATATCGCAGCTCGTTCGCTCGAACTACTCGTTGAGCCTGAAGAGTTGGCTGCTCGCAAAGAGACATGGCAGCCGCTGCCCCCTCGCTACACCCGCGGTGTTCTAGCCAAGTACGCAAAGCTTGTGCACTCGGCAGCCGAGGGTGCCTACACCGGCTAATTTTCATCAAACGAGAGAAACTAAATGACTAACGAGGTTCTAACCGGAGCCGAGGCGATCGTTCGATCGCTCGAGCTTTTGGGCGTGACCGACGTATTCGGTCTGCCTGGTGGCGCAATCCTGCCGACCTACGACCCACTTATGGATTCGAAGAAGCTTCGCCACATCTTGGTTCGCCACGAGCAGGGTGCTGGTCACGCTGCCGAAGGCTACGCGAGCGCATCAGGCCGCGTAGGTGTTTGCATCGCCACCTCCGGCCCGGGAGCGACCAACTTGGTTACCGCAATCGCCGATGCCTACATGGATTCTGTCCCGCTACTCGCGATCACCGGTCAGGTTGGTTCACACCTGATCGGAACCGACGCGTTCCAAGAAGCAGATATCGTCGGTATCACTATGCCGATCACCAAGCACTCTTTCTTGGTCACTCGACCAGAAGACATTCCTGAGGCCATCGCGGCTGCTTACCTGATAGCCAGCACCGGTCGCCCCGGCCCGGTTCTCGTAGACGTCACCAAGGACGCTCAGCAGAACAAGGCCGAATTCATCTGGCCACCAAAGGTTGACCTGCCGGGCTACAAGCCGGTAACCAAGCCTCACGGTAAGCAGATACAGGCAGCGGCTCAGCTGATTGCCGACTCCAAGCGTCCAATTTTCTATGTAGGTGGCGGTGTCATTCGCTCGGGTGCTGCTAAGGAGCTGCTAAAGCTTGCCGAGCTTGTTGGTGCCCCGGTAACCACCACGCTGATGGCTCGAGGTGCTTTCCCAGATTCACACCCGCAGCACTTGGGTATGCCAGGCATGCACGGCACCGTCCCTGCCGTTATGGGTTTGCAGCGAGCCGACCTCTTGATCACACTCGGCGCTCGCTTTGACGACCGCGTAACCGGTGTCGCCAAGTCTTTCGCGCCAGATGCAAAGGTCATTCACGTCGACATCGACCCTGCCGAGATTGGCAAGATTCGTTTCGCCGACGTGCCAATCGTTGGTGACGCCAAAGAGGTAATCACCGAACTAACCGCTGAACTAACCACGGCGCTTAAGGGCAAAAAGCCTGACATGGCGGAGTGGTGGAGGTTCATCAGCGGTCTTCTCGAGCGCTACCCTCTTGGCTACACGCCTCACGAAGACGGCAAGCTTGACCCTCAGCGAGTAATCCAACGAATCGGTGAGCTAAGCGGCCCAGAGGCAATCTTCGCCGCAGGCGTTGGCCAACACCAGATGTGGTCGGCCCAGTTCATCAAGTACGAACGACCAAACTCGTGGCTCAACTCTGGCGGTGCCGGAACCATGGGTTACTCGGTCCCTGCCGCAATGGGCGCCAAAGTTGCCCAGCCTGAGCGTCTGGTTTGGGCGATTGACGGCGACGGCTGCTTCCAGATGACCAACCAGGAGCTTGCAACCTGCACGATCAACAACATTCCGATCAAGGTTGCGATCATCAACAACTCTTCTCTCGGCATGGTTCGCCAATGGCAAACCCTGTTCTATGACAAGCGTTACTCGAACACCGACCTCAACACCGGAACCGACACCATCATGGTTCCGGACTTCGTGAAGCTCGCAGAAGCCTACGGCTGCCTAGCGATTCGCGTAGAAAAAGAGGAAGAGATCGATGCCGCCATCAAGCTCGCGATCGAAACCAACGACCGCCCGGTAGTGATCGACTTCATCGTCGGTCGCGACGCAATGGTTTGGCCAATGGTTGCCGCTGGCGTTTCGAACGACCAGGTGCAATACGCCAAAGACTCAGCTCCGATTTGGGATGGTGAAGAGTAATGTCTAAGCACGTTCTTTCGCTTCTAGTAGAAGACAAACCGGGTCTACTAACCCGCGTTGCCGGTCTTTTTGCTCGCCGCGGCTTCAACATCGAATCGCTGGCCGTTGGCATCAGCGAAATCGAAGGGCTCAGCCGCATCACCGTCGTCGTTAGCGTCGACGGCCTGCCGCTCGAGCAGGTAACCAAACAGTTGAACAAGCTGATCAACGTAATCAAGATTGTCGAGCTCGAGCCAGATTCGGTTCAGCGCGACCACATGCTTATCAAGGTGAAGACCGACGCCGCTACTCGTAGCCAAGTGCTCGAAGCGGTAACCTTGTTTAGGGCTCGCGTCATCGACGTCGTGAGTGATGCACTGATCATCGAAATCACCGGCGACACAGCAAAGTGCGCCGCTTTCATCAAAATTCTCGAACCCTTCGGCATCAAAGAAATGGTGCAGTCGGGCGTTTTGGCAATGGGCCGTGGCTCAAAGTCGATCACCGAGAAGGTAGCCAAGTAACTAAGGAGAAACTCATGGCTGAAATCTTTTACGACAAAGACGCAGATCTTTCGCTGATTCAGGGCAAGAAGGTAGCCGTTATCGGTTACGGCTCACAGGGTCACGCACACTCGCTGAACCTCAAAGACTCTGGCGTTGACGTTGTTGTTGGCCTAAAGGCCGACTCGAAGTCGAAGCCTGTTGCCGAAGAGCAGGGCCTCAAGGTTCTTACCCCTGCCGAGGCAGCCGCTTGGGCAGACGTCATCATGATCCTCACCCCAGACCCGATTCAGCGTCACGTTTACGCCTCAGACATCGAGCCAAACCTAACCGCTGGCAAGGCACTTGTCTTCGGTCACGGATTCTCGATTCGCTACGGCTACATCACCCCACCAAAGGACGTCGACGTATTCTTAGTCGCTCCAAAGGGCCCAGGCCACCTAGTTCGCCGCGAGTACATCTCGGGCAAGGGTGTGCCAAACCTGATCGCTGTCGAGCAGGACGCAACCGGTCACGCATTCGAGCTAGGCCTTAGCTACTCGAAGGCAATCGGCGGAACCCGCGCCGGCACCATCAAGACCACATTCACCGAAGAGACCGAAACCGACCTTTTCGGCGAGCAGGCTGTTCTTTGCGGTGGCGCAAGCCAGCTGATCATGTATGGCTTCGAGACCCTAACCGAAGCTGGCTACCAGCCTGAGGTTGCCTACTTCGAGGTTCTTCACGAGCTAAAGCTAATCGTCGACCTAATGTACGAGGGTGGCATTGCCAAGCAGCGCTGGTCGGTTTCTTCGACCGCCGAGTTCGGTGACTACGTTTCTGGCCCACGCGTCATTGGCCCAGAGGTCAAGGAGCACATGCGCGATGTTCTAACCGACATCCAGGATGGCACCTTCGCTCGTCGTTTCATCGCCGACCAGGACGCCGGTGCTCCGGAGTTCGAGGCTTTCCGTGCCAAGGGCGAGTCGCACCCAATCGAAAAGGTTGGCCGCGAACTTCGCAAGCTGTTCTCATGGCTTCGCAACTCAGAGAACGAAGCAGACTTCGTTGAGGGTTCGACCAAGCGCTAGAACTAGTTTCAAGAAAACCCCGCCGCCGAAAGGTTGCGGGGTTTTCTCATTTCGTGAAGGTTATATTTGTTCGAGAAGGGTTTAGCCCCGAGTCTGGAGTCTTGAGTTGAATAAAAAACAGTGGCGCATGTTGGTGTCGATTTTGGTTGTTGCAGTGGTTGCTGTCGGTGTTGCAGT